>JAZGBQ010000143.1:0-5240 GCA_036476435.1 Fidelibacterota bacterium | reverse complement strand
AAAAAATTGATCTTTTCCTTCAAACGGTAGTGGTATTACACGGCGCTGAAAACTTTTTATCAAAACTAAAGATTAATTTACTGTCCCAAAAACGAAGGTTTTAGAAACACCGGTTAATAGTGTTCTTATACCTAATTAGAACCAGAAAATACTGACTTTAAAAGTGGTCCAGTCAATGAAGGCTGGTCATCACGGAACTGGATAACCGTTGCGTGCTTCCAAGAGTCGATACCAATCTTCTCTACTATAATCAATCTCGAGCGCTTGTTTTGCAGCTTTGATACGAGAAGGGGTTGTAGTCCCGATTATTGGTAATATCATTGAAGGGTGTTTTAATAACCAAGCTAACATTACTATCCAATTTTCAGTATTGTATTTTTTTGATTGATTATCAAATTCTGATTTGATACGAACTTCGTCTTCCTTTGAAAATGTATTACCCCAAGCCGGGTAAACGACTCCTCCAATTGGACACCAAGCTTGAGGAGTGATTTTTAGTTCCTGGCATTGATCCAGGGTGCCATCTGTTAGTGCATTGATATTGTGAATGTTTATTTCCACTTGATTCACTAACAGTGGAAAGGGGCAATATGATCGCAACATGGAAACTTGAGATGGTTGAAAATTACTGACGCCAAAATTTATAACTTTGCCTGAGTCTTGAAGTTCTTGAAAAGCCCTGGAGACTTCAACTGGATTACAAAGATAATCCGGACGATGTAAAAGAAGAAGATCGAGACAATCAATCTTTAGCCTGGATAAAGATCCTTCAACACTTTTTATTATATATTTTCTTGAAAAATCATAACGCGCCGGATCATTTTTATTTGGATTATTTTCACCCCTAATTCCACATTTACCACCACCGTAGATATCGGCATGATCAAAGTGTGTATAACCTTCCTCGATAGCAGTTCGGATGGCTTGCATTCCTTTTTTCCGGCTATCCATTGAGTTATCTCCAACAATACGCATACATCCGTATGCGATACGAGAAGACAAAATATTACTTTTTCCAAGTTTTATTGATTCCATCATTTTACCTATATCTTACGCTTTAAGTATAACGAGTATTTATATTGCATTTACCACCGCGATAAGTTATTAATTTTTAGAATATACCTGCTCATTTTTGTCTGATCTTACCTAAAGAATTATACCAGTGCAGCCATCCAGTCCCAAAAATGTATATCAAAACTAACGGCTAATTTAAGTGTGCCAAAAACGGAGGTTTTTTAGAACCCTATTACTTTAATCTTTTACCAGAATTCGACTTAAATTATAATAACCAGAAAGTTGACCAATGAATGAGAATTGGCACAACTTATCTTGCAAAAGGAGTGAGTGATGACTAATCAAAGGCGTGAAGATAGTTTGGATGTAAATCAACTGCGCCAGGCAATTCAAGAAGAGTATGCGGTAGTGGCGCAGAACCCGGAACAGGGTTTTCATTTCCATACCGGCCGCCCGTTGACCCAAATCCTGGGTTACACCGAAGCATGGCTGGAAGACATTCCGGAAGCCGCCATCGAATCATTCGCCGGAACCGGCAATCCTTTTAGCCTGGGTGAGATCAAACCTGGAAAACACGTGGTGGACATTGGCTCTGGCGCCGGATTCGATAGCCTGATCGCTGCCCGTATGACGGGCCCCACCGGCCAGGTGATCGGAGTGGATATGACCCTCGCTATGCTGGAAAAAGCCCGCAATGCAGCTGATGAAGCCGGGCTGGACAATGTTGATTTCCGTGAAGGTATGGCAGAGGCACTGCCAGTACCCGATGGTTGGGCTGATGTCATCATATCCAACGGCGTGCTCAACTTGATGCCGGATAAATCCATCGTCCTTCAAGAGATGGCACGCGTGCTTAAGTCCGCTGGCCGCCTGCAGATCGCTGATATCCTGGTCCAGAAAGAGGTGTCCGAGAGCGCTAAGCGAAAGATAGAAAAATGGACAGGTTGAATCGCCGGCGCTCTGCTGGAAGCAGAGCTTGAAGCCACGGTCGGGGCAGCCGGTTTTACGGATTTCGAGATCACCTGGCGCGGTGAGATCTACGACGGTGCCCCTCAGGAATCCAGCGCAGCCGAGTTTGGTACGCAGGGGATCAACTTCCGGGCTCGTAAATCACCGGACGACGAAGAATAGGGAGCTATCTAGTCCCAAAAACAGAGTCCGAAAACAACAATCATTTGACCTTAATTAAAAAAAGGAATGTTTTTGGAACATTTCGATAAATTATTCTCATACGTCTTATTCAACCAGCCACTCCTTTAACCACTTATTTTCAATTAGATCCCCTTTTACAAATGAATCCTTCGAAACAATCTGAGTGGCTTTTTCCAAACTAATAGTTTCAAATGTGATCAAACCACCGGATCGGTCGGAAAATGGTCCTCCCGTATAATTATTCAAGTTGAGTTCTCTCCAGTAATCGACATGAGTTTGAACGGCTTGCCTAATTTTTTCTGGGCGATCTCTCATGAAATAAAAATATACGAAGCGTTTATTCATAGTCTATTCCCCTGATTTATTTTTAGTATGGGTCTGATCACACTGCCTAGAGTTGTCTATCGTAAAGTTGACCGGTTTCAATCATTGGATCGTAAGTAAAGTTATAATTTTCTGGTACCCTTCTCTAAATTAAATTCTGTATCATTGTCTGATTTATGTAAGCATGAATTAAGAATAAGGGAGGATTAGGAATGATATTAGCGATCCACGATTTTATTGCCGATGTTATTTGGATCTTTATACTTGTTTTAGGAACCAGCGCCGCTCTGTTTACCGGATTCGTTGCATTTATTGTACGTAATGATAAAACCAATCGGGCCATGTGGATCCAGGCTATCGGTACATTATGTCTGTTCGGTGTAGTTATGGCTGCCATTTCTACAGTATAGATATTGTGCGTACATGTTAGCTGTGCTATACAATTCACGTCTGGATTAATTTTGAACGTGTTGCGGTAATTGGGATTCTAACTTCATAGGAGACAAACGTATGCAAGGTAATATACCGGTATTGAGTGTAAGTGGAAAAAGCTTAGCCGAAGCCTGGGAGAAGTCAGTACTTGAAGTGTATGAGAAGGGCTGCTTAATAAAAACCGAGTATGATAAACCCAACGATCCACCTAGCAAAGATTGTACGATAATAATTGTTGTAGAAGATCCTTTAGCAGAACCGATGATTCACCGCGATATGCCCGGGGGCTTAGAGGATCTGCAGGAATATGTCATGGAAGTACTGGAGGGAATAAAAGATCATTGGGTTCGCGATCCCAATGATCCTGACGATACTCGCTGGGAATATACGTACCATCAAAGGTTATTTAATTATGCTCTCCCGGAAACAGAAAAAACCTTCGATCAGATTGAAATTGTTGCTCAGAAATTATCTGAAGTCCCCTACACACGAAGGGCGCAGGCAATTACCTGGAAGGTGTGGGAAGATAATACCTGTTATGATCCGGCCTGTCTTCAAAGCATCTGGTGCCGGCTGTTAAAAGGAGAAGATGATCAATGGTTATTAAATACGAATATCAGATTTCGATCCAATGATGCCTATAAAGCGGCATTTATGAATATGTTTGCTTTGATTCAACTCCAGAAAAAGATTGCGGAGAGAATATCAGAGCTATCCGGAATAAATGTGATTTTAGGTCGTTATGTGCATCAAGCGGATAGCTACCACATCTATGGTTCCTACATGGAGGAGTTTGAGAATCGCTTTTTAAGAATGCATAAAGAAAGATCTTTTGAAGAAAGAACCTATCGATATGAGGATATGAAGGGGATCATGGAAGAAGCGATCCCCGGTATTCTGGAAAAAGTGGCAAAAATGTCAGAAACCCAGGACATCAGTAAAGGAAAATAGGAATGGAAATACTTGACAGTATTAAAGAAAACTTGATTTCCGGGGAAGCAGATGATGTAGTCGAGTTGACAAATACGGCCCTAGATACCGGATTGGATGCAAATCAGATACTAAAGGATGGACTGCTTGAAGGTATGACGGTAGTCGGCGACCGATTTAAAGAAGGACTGTTTTTCATTCCTGAAGTAATGATGGCAGCCCGAGCGATGACAAAAAGCCTTGAGATATTAGACCCACTTTTAGCAGAAGCAGGAGTAAAATACAGAGGGACATTATTAATTGGTACGGTTCAGGGGGATTTACATGATATTGGAAAAAATCTCGCTGCAATCCTTTTCCGGGGAGCCGGATTTAAAATTGTTGATCTCGGGTCCAGTGTTACGATAGACAAATTTATAACCAAAGCCAAGGAACATAATCCCGACCTCATTGGTCTTTCTGCTCTACTGACCTCTACCATGTTGAATATGGGGCTGGTGATTAAAGGATTACGGGAAAATAATATATCAACCCCTGTGATCGTGGGCGGCGCTCCGCTCACGCAAGAGTTTGCGAATTCAATCAATGCCGATATTTTTGCTTCGAGTGCTTCTGATGGTGTAGAGAAAGCCCTGGTTGCTCTATCTTAAATCAAGGAGCAGTCCAGCCCCAATTACTTTTTGGTTCATTTTACATAATTTTTACAATTCTGTTACACAGCGGTGACATAAATCCAAAGCATTTTCTGTAAGTTTCAATTAAACACCAACACTTCAATGCTTGGTGTAAGTATGTATAATGATTACTATTGTCTGTTAATTAGAATGAATCAGCTCATCAGTGACCTACTTAAAATGAACCTGTGGTATAAAATATTGGAACATTAGTAATATGGGTATTAAGGTTATTCATAACTATGAAACGAATTTTAAAACCATATACAAGATTATCATTTATATTTCTTATTGCGGTTATAGTCCCGGGGAGTATTCTGACTTATTTAAGTGTTTTACATGTGAAAAACCTCAAGGAGTTAACTGAAAAATCCGTACTCGAAGAGGAAAGTCTGATAATCAAATATGTTACCGAGGGCGTCCAGTTAGAATTGAATAACATAACACAGAGGGTCGATGATATTCTGAACTCGAACGAAGTTGACATGGCAAAAGTATGCAGAACCGTGAATAATCTGCCCTATACCAGCAATTTTTATGTAATGGATGAAAAAGGCTATTTTTTATGGCCGAATTATCGAGATCCCCTTGATAACATGGATATCGGATACAACACGCGACCAATTGACCAGTTGTTCAATTCAGCAGAAACAGCAGAATTTCAAGATGGAAACCACCTTGAAGCAAAAAGATTGTATTTTGAATCATTGGCAT
>JAZGBQ010000142.1:0-3728 GCA_036476435.1 Fidelibacterota bacterium | reverse complement strand
AACGGTTCCTTTGATATTGTTACGGAAGGGGGAAACACTTCTAGATCGTGTGGAAAATCAATTTCCGGCAAACTGAAAAGAGGTATGTTACCTGTTCCACTTACAACGATTTTCAAGGTAACTGCCTCATTCGCTTTCGTATTAACGGATTCCAAGTTTGATGAAACACTGTATTTACCAACCGCTCCGCTGAAATCGTTTGGTTGGGGTTCGGGAAACGGATCAACCGATATTTTCGTTTCTTCTGTACGGAGTACCTTGGGAACGGTTTGACGAGTAAAATTACTGAAGAACGGATCATCCCAGATTGATCGTCGACCCTTTTGATTCTGTACGGCAACTTGACAGTGCACCGTCATCGGTGCCAATGGATATTCGCCGGACTGGGTTGGGAATAATGCGACACGGTAAAGTGTTGCCGATTTATATTCAACCCCATCGATTTGATCGTCTTTAAATTCAATTTGCTTTGGCATGTATAACTCTTCCGTCCAAAATCCGGTGTGTTCTGGAAATTCCAGATCCTGAATAGACATATTTACTCTGGTATATAGCGTGTATTCCACGGTAATCTGCTCGCCAACCATAACTTTCTTTTTATCAACATCTACCTTAAATATCAGGTCATCTGAAACAAAGACAGGATCACTCTGGGTTACTGTTATCCGAACTGAATTTGTTGAAAATTTCTTATTACTAACCTCTACTACCAGCGAAGGTATTATATATTCACCCGATGCTTTTGGAACTAGGGACCAAGATAGACTTCGTGAACTAGTCTTTCTTCCATTAACCCATTGAACATTTGTTTGCTGAGCCGGACCGCTAACAATCGTAAAATCCGATAATACCGGCGCTATATCTACTTTGGGTAATTCCTCTGCGTCCGTAGCTACCACCTTAAAGGTAAAAACGTCATTTTGTGACAGAGTGTTCGTATCCACAACAGCCCGAACCTTCTGAGCAGGAATCTGGATTGATACCAGCAACATACACACAATAATGATATAGCCTGGCCGACTGCGCGAGGTCATTACTTTACCAGTCCTTTTCCAATTTCCTGGACTTTTTTTGAGCGATTTTTAGTTTTTGATGAATTTTCTCATCATTTTTTAATGCATCCAGGATGGTCTCTGCATTTAACTGTTCAGGTGACTTTTTCGGTTGCGGCTGTTGATCCTGCGGCTGATCAGTTTGCCGATCATTGGGATTATCCTGATCCCGTTGATCTTCTTTATTATTCTCGGTTTGTTGATCCTGGTCAGATTGTTCGCCCTTATCTTGTGACGGGTTGGGTTTTTGTTCACTACGAGCTTGATCGTCGGTTTGATCACCGCCATCCCCTTTCTGCTGATCTTCCTGCGATTGCATTTGATATTTCAATAATTCATAATTGAATTTAGCTTCAAGATCCGATGGTTCCATTTCCAATGCTTTTCTATAAAATGCAAGACTTTCTTCTATCCTTTGCTGTTGATATAGTGCATTACCTATGTTATAGTATGCTTTATATTTTAAATTTTTGTCTTCTGTATTCAATGCCGTTTCAAAAGCGTGAGTGGCTTCTTCATAGTATCCTTGCTGATAAATTGAGGCACCCTGTCCGAAACTTGCTGCGCGTTCTTCAGGATGGTCTAATAAAACCTGTTCATAATACTCACGCGCTCGCGTAAAATCCTGACTTTTATAATACTTTATTCCGTCATCATCATTTGCGTAAATAGTTGTAAACAACATTATTGAGATAATGACCACAACTGGTGTCTTTATTTTCGAGAGCCAGGTCTTTTCTACAATCATTTTAATTATTATCTTTTCGATTTCTCTTAGGTTTTGTCGAAATCATAAACGCCAGAATAATAAGCATAAGGGCACTGACAGCAAATAGTTGATATCGATCTTCAAATTCGGAATATTCGTGAGTACTCATAGTCTTTTTCTCCATCTGATCAATTGCCTGCACAATATCTTTATAACTGCCGCTGCTGTTGTCTAACCTGATAAATATCCCGCCCCCAGCCTCGGAGACATCGTTCAAAATTTCTTCATTTATGGCTGAGGTGACCAACTTACCCTCTTTATCACGCTTGTAGTCCAAACGAGTTCCTTCGTTATCGGTTACTGGGATTAAAGATCCTGCTGTTGAGCCTACACCAATCGTATGCACGACGATACCTGCTTTTGCAGCCTTCTTTGACATCGAAACTGCTTTCCCATCATGATCTTCCCCATCAGTGACAAGTACCAGAACTTTAAATTTATCACTGTCTTCAGGAAAAATAGAAAGGGCGGTAGCAATAGCTGCACTTAAAACAGTGCCTTGCGTGGTTATCATTTTTGTATCTATAGATTCTAAAAATATTTGTGCCGCCTCATAATCAGCCGTCATTGGAAGGTAATAGTAACTGGAGCCTGCAAATACTATGATTCCGACACGATCACCTTTCAATTGTCTGATGATCTGGGCAATTTCAAATTTCGCTTTTTTCAATCGACTAGGCTTTACATCCTCGGCATCCATACTTATCGATACATCCATTGCAAATATCAGATCAATGCCCTTTCTCTCCACCGGTTTCACTCGTGTTCCAATTCGAGGACCGGCAGCACTCATAACAAGAATAATCATCCCGGTTAATCCAATGCGGTATTTCCAGTTACGTCGGTATAAATCATAGTAGTGAGTCACCTTGTGGTGCAATCTGGCGGACTCATTCATTACAAGCTTTTTATTCCGATATTCACGAAAAAACCATAATAACCAAATCAACGCAAATATTGCGAGAAAAATAAATACTTCTGGGTAACGCCAGATCATCGACGGATACTTCTGAAAATAGAACGGTTCAATGAGTCAAACAGTACTCCCAAGATCAACGCCGGAATCAGGAAAAAACCATACAATTCCCTATATCGTGTATATTGTTTCACTTCAATTGTTGACCTTTCCAATTGATCAATTTCATCGTATACCAGACTCAGACTCTTTACATCAGTTGCACGAAAATACCGGGCTTGAGTACGCCCGGCAATTTCTTGCAAAGTGTTCTCGTCAATTTCATTACGTATATATCCACGATTTGGTATATAGGTTACAGATTCATTAGTCCCGGCTCCAATGGTATATATTTTAATTCCAAATTCCTTCGCCATATCAGCTGCTGTAAGAGGCTCCAGTTCACCTGTATTATTGCTGCCGTCCGATAATAGAATGATGACCTTACTTTCAGCCTCGCTATTTCGTAATCTGTTAATAGCATTGGCAATGGCCATTCCGATTGCAGTTCCATCGTATTCTAATTCGGCAACAGTTACTTCCCTCAGGAGATTTATTAACACATCAAAATCAACCGTTAATGGGCATTGAATAAATGTTTCTCCAGCGAAGACAAGCAGACCAATGCGATCTCCTTTACGATTTTCAATGAATTTTTCCGCTGTTTTTTTCACCGCCTCAAGTCGATTGGGCTTAAAATCCTCAGCCAACATGCTGCTGCTGATGTCAACGACCATGACGATATCTATGACATCAACAATATTTTCTTCAAGAGAATCCACGGATCTTGGGCGGGCCAGTCCGAAGATTATCAGGACAATCATTGCAAATTGTAAAAACAATAATATCGCTTTTCGGATAGCACCTCGCTTAACAAGTTTTTTACTTATCAGGTTTACAGAAGAAACTTGTATAAACCCTTCTCGTTTACGACCCTTTAGAATATACCAGA
>JAZGBQ010000141.1:0-2304 GCA_036476435.1 Fidelibacterota bacterium | reverse complement strand
GCGTTTTTATTTTATTATTCATATTTCCTCCATTAAAAATGTCAAAAAAGGACTAACTAAGTCCTTTTATCTCATAATACATATACCGTTTTTTTGTGGGTATTTTTACTGTAATAGAGGATTAACTTGAAAGCCGGTTAGGCTGTTCATCTGTTAAATATCGAGGCTTTCGTCATAATTCTAGCACTTCATTCTGAACAATCCCCCTCGTGTTCCAAACCAAATATTGTCCTTTTCATCTCCCAAAAGGGTATTTATCCATGAGTGTAGTTAAATATTATCGTCTTCCGGATGGTTTACAAAGTAAATATCAACTATTTGTCTGTTAGCCTTACTGGGATTATTGATTGACTAGCTACTATTTCCCAGGATTATTTCACTTATACAAACGGTAGAATCTCCAAACCGGATTTTCTATAGGTAAAATCTTCATATCGCTAAAACCGGCTTGATCAGCATATTTACGTAGCGTAGCAGGCCCCATGACCGTTCCGGTCTCTGCTGAGTTTGGAACGGTCATGGACTGTGGAAGACAATGCAAAACGCTGAAATTATACATGAGATTCCCAATAAAATTATGATTTTCCTCGAGTGTGTCACCAACAGCCTCATCTGCTATCAAAACACACCCATCCGGTCGAACACAATCATGCATGTGTTTAAGTGCCTCAACCGGATAAGGCATATCATGGATGCATTCAAAAGCAGTAACCAGGTCATATTTAGATGAAATTCCAAATTCTTCCGCCGATGCGACGTGAAAATCAATTTGCTTCGAAACACCTTCTTCTATAGCGATTTTTCGTGCTTTTTCTATTGATCCACCATGATTATCAATCGCATCAATTCTAACCTCTGGAAATCCTTTTGCGAGTGCAATACTTGACCATCCTGTACCGCATCCGATATCTAGCACTCTCCCTCCTTTCATCAATCGTTTTTCGACATCTGGTATCGCCGAGATCCATTTTTCAACATAGTCATTTATGAACATTGGTCGATTCCCCATACCGATAGCTTCCAATGCAGCGCTTCCATATTTATCATAGGGCACACCACCTCCATTTTTAAACGCCTCAATAAGATCCTGTAAAATGGATGATAAGCTGGGAAGCCAGTAAACAAATGCACCGTAATAGGCCGGATTATTGATATCACATAATACAGCGGCATGCTCTTCGGGAATCGAAAATTTTCCCGTTTCGTCATCTCGATCTAAATAATCGCCGGTAGCCATTACAGAAATCCATTCTCTAAGGTATCGTTCATCATACCCCGTAATTGATGCTAAATCTTCTGCAGTAACAGCTCCCTTACTGTCTAACACATTGAATAACCCGAGGCGATGTCCGATATACAGGTTTAAGGTGCTCATTCCAGCATTAATATCCGCCAACACCCGGTCGGCAAATTCCTCGACTTTTTTTGAATTCATACAATCCCTCTGTTTTTATTGAAGTTGGTTGCCTCTCACTCTGGAAATATAAATATAAAAATACGATTTCCCTCCAAATAACCTATCTTCTTGATTAGAAACTCCATTGAAGTTAATTAAACAGATCTACTTACTGGTTTAAGGCTAGCCTGAATTCGAAAATAATTTTGCATCCAGTATTATAAAGGATTTTATGTTCAATGATCATTAATTACCTAAATTATTCACCGTGTAAATTTAGTCTGGCTATATAATGAATCGAGACGCGCTGGGAAATATTAACCAGAACTACAGCTTAAATAATAAGTGATATGAGGACATTCAATGATCAAAATAGGAATACAAGGCGGTGAAGGCAGTTTCTGTGAGGAAGCCGCTGATGTTTTTTTATTAAACCATGGTTTAAAAGATACCCAGTATGAGTACTTAATAACATCTGAAAATGTGTTGGCAGCCATAGAAAAAGACAGTATTCGGTACGGTATTTTCGCGATGGAAAATGCACAGGGTGGTGTTGTCATTGAGAGCGTTGAAGCCCTGGCTGAACATAAGTGTAAAATTGTGGAAATGTTCTATAAACCAATCAGTCAATGTTTGCTAACCCTGCCAAATATCTTATTTGGGGAGATAACGGAAATATATTCACATCCACAGGCTTTGCGTCAGTGTCGCGAGTATTTAGCCGAGCATTTCTGGACACGACCGCTCATTGATGCAGATGATACAGCAGAAGCGGCTCGACGACTGGCTCAAGGAAAGTTGCCCGGAACAGCCGCGGTAATTGCCTCCCAAAACTGTGCAGAATTGTACGGATTGACTATTCTGCAGGACGCAGTTCATGATCTAAAAAATAACATTACTCTGTTCAT
>JAZGBQ010000140.1:0-13401 GCA_036476435.1 Fidelibacterota bacterium | reverse complement strand
AAACCGGCGGGAGTGTCAATTTTAACCTCCGTTTCCGGTGCCTGCATTGGCAGAATACCCGTTTCCAGGATAACTGTTACAACCGCAATGATCCCATGACCGCACATTGTACTGTAACCGTCATTATGCATAAAGAGAACCCCAAAGTCAGCATCAGGAGACACAGGTTCCGTAATCACACACCCATACATATCCGCGTGACCGCGTGGTTCCCACATCAATGCTTTCCTAAGATCATCATGATTTTTCTTTGCAAATCTCCCTCGCTCAAGGAGGGTCGTCCCTGATAATGCAGGATACCCATCCAAAATTACCCGTAGGGGTTCACCGCCGGTATGCGCATCTACGGCTATGATTCGCTGCCAATTATCAGGTGGCCGCCAATCATCAATGCTGAATTTTTTATTCATTCTGAAAAGTCTTTTTTACAAATAATGTCTAATTTGTTATTTAATTAATTTTGCTTTATTTAATATGGTTGAGAGCTCCTCAATTTCACTGGCAGAAAGACCCGTCAATGGTAATCGCACCTCACCGCCGTACAAGCCAATCATATCCAATGCAGTTTTTACACCACTCACACCAAATTTATTTACAATAATATCATTCAATTCTTTCAGCAGGCTCTGCTGATCTTCCACCAGATTTCCGTTATCGGTATACCATTGCGATACTATTTCGCAAGCTATTTCCGGGGCAATATTAGCAATAGCAAGAATACCACCAACTGCTCCCAGTTCAAGAGCATCTTTTAGCTGTGAGCCATTTCCCGTTAACACTTGAAAACTTCTGTCTACCAGATCACAAATGGCTTTCAGATGATCCAGGTCGCTAACACTATTTTTTATTCCAATTATGTTTGCATGCTGAGATAATTCTGCGATGATCTCTGGCTCCAGGCAAACATCAGTGTAAAGTGGAACATTATACACTATCACTGGGATCTTCGCTGTATCAGCAATCTGTCTATAATACTCGACTATTCCAGAATGATTTGTTTTTTTCCTGTAATAATACGGCGTAATGACGAGAGCCGCATCGGCACCGTGCTCGGCTGCCCTTTCAATTAATGATTCTGTTCCTGGAAGAGAATCGGTACCTGCACCGACAATCAAAATTTTATCTTTGCTGCGGAAATTATCCACGCTTTGGAGAACAGAAAGTTTTTCATCTTCAGTAAGTGAAACCGATTCTCCCGTAGATCCCAATACGACGTAACCACGAATATTCGTTTTGTTCCAATGTTCCAGATTAAACCGTAAATGATCGGGAGCAAAGGCTGAACCTTCAAACGGAGTTGAGACAGCTGGAAAAATACCTTTCAGATCAAGCATGTTCACTGTGCCTGATATTTAACAGAACCGCCGACGATAGTATAAACTGTAGTTGCGTTTAAAATCTCACTGGGATTCAATATAAGTATATCTTTATCGATTATCGTAAAATCCGCCAGTTTTCCTACTTCAATGGAACCCAGAATATCCTCTTGAAATGCAGCTTCAGCAGCCCAGATAGTGTATCCCCGAATGGCCTCCTCAATTGTCAGTGCATTTTCTGCTTTCCAGCCACCCGGCGGAAATCCGGATTCATCCTGACGTGTCACCGCCCTGTAGATCCCCTCAAGTGGATCACATGATTCTACAGGAACATCAGACCCACAGGGCAGGATACAACCCGAGTCTAGGAAATCTCTGAAAGCATAAGCACCGGCTATGCGCTCCGCTCCCACCCTTTCTTCCGTCCAGTTCATATCTGAAACAACCTGAGGTGGCTGCACCGAAGGAATAACTCCTAATGCTTTGAATCTTGGGATATCTTCAGGGTCAATAATTTGTGAATGTTCCACTCTGAAACGGTGATCCTTTACCGGATTCTCAGCAAGTGCATCCTCAATTGTATCGAGGGTTACTCGAATGCCCCGATCTCCTATGGCATGCGTGCTTAATTGCATTCCGGTCGCAAGCGCAGCGCGCGCTACATTGAATAAATGTTCCTTTCCAGTCACCACCAAGCCAACCTCGTTCGGACGATCGGTATAAGGTTTCAATAGAGAAGCACCACGAGATCCTAAAGCGCCATCAGCATATACCTTCACAGCTCTTACCGTTAAATGATTACCACCATATCCTTCAACCTTCAATCCTAAATAATAATCCTGAAGATCAGGCAGTACCGTATCACTGAGCATGGCATAAACACGGAGTCCCAGACGATTTTCATCGATTAGGGCTTTATAATCATCGACCCGCTCTGGCTCTATTCCAGTATCATGAAAACTGGTCAGTCCTAATTCCAGACATCGGTTTGACGCCAATTCAATGACTTCCCGTTGTTTTTCGGCAGTGAACCGCGGAACCCACTTTTCGATAAGTTTTTTAGCATTATCAACGAAAACTCCTAACGGTGATCCATCGCTTCGAAAATATATCTTTCCCCCTTCCGGTTGAGTGGTTTTAGCTCTTATTCCCGCGACTTCCATGGCTTTTTCATTGACTAAAATAGCATGGCCATCTACCCGGGTAAGATAAACGGGATTATCCGGTGATATTGCGCTGAGGGCAGCATGATCTGGGAATTCTTTTATTTCCCACTCATTTTGATCCCATCCTCTCCCAAAAATCCATTCTCCGGGTTCAACCTGCTTTACTTTTTCCAGAACAATATTGATGATTTCTGCATAACTTGATGTACCGATCAAATCTAATTTTTCAAGTGTCTTTCCATACTCAGCTAAATGCCCATGAGCATCGGTTAGACCTGGCAACACAAGCATACCTGAACAATCGATGATCTTCGTCTGATCACCAATGAACTTGCGACCATCAGTGAGATCCCCAACAAATATTATGTGCTCATCTCTAACTGCTACTGCTTCAGCCAGATCAAAATTCTTATTAACAGTTGCAACTTTGCCATTGATCAGGACAAGATCAGCGGGCATCTTAATTCCGCACGAAAAGAAAACACCAGCAGAAAGGAATAGCAGCAGAATAAACGAGATTATTGTATTGTTCCTCATTTTGAATCGGACCTCTGAAATTATCATTAATTATTTACATCAGTATTCAAAATTCTTTTTACCAAAGTGCATTTCACAATTGATTCACTCATTATTAAGCCATTGATTAAGAATTAAAACGATTTCTTTTTGTTTATCTTCCCTAAATGACTCGATGAAGGTATAGTGGTTTCCTCCTTCCAGGAAATCTATAACAGCATCAATATCCGGATCTAATGTAATATGTTATGCTGATCCGATTATTAATGTAAGCGATACAATAGTATCACCGTCACCATTTACAAATCCGAAGGCATCGAGAATAATCACGGTTAAAACAATCATCCCAATACGCTTCCTTTGGTTGGTCAAAAGTCACCGACCCCCTATTAATATTGTGGATTATTGTTCGCACATTGTTTCTACTTCAACAATCGTTTTGGGAATCGGTTTTCCCAAAACTTTGCAACCAGCCTTTTCAACGAGTACATCATCTTCAATTCTGATTCCACCAAAGTCTCTGTATTCATTTACTTTATCATAGTTAATAAATACATTGTGCCGCTTTTCAGACTGCCATCTGTCAATTAACTCTGGTATGAAATAAATGCCCGGTTCGACGGTCAAAACAAATCCAGTTTCAAGTTTCCTGGCCAGACGGAGGTATTGCAATCCGAATTGATCGCTGCGTTTTACGGTTTTATCATAACCCACAGAGTCTTCACCGAGGCCTTCCATATCATGCACGTCAAGACCCATCATGTGGCCTAAACCATGTGGAAAGAACAGGGCATGTGCTCCCGCAGATACCGCTTCGTCAATATTGCCATTCATTATTCCCAGGCCACTAAGTCCTTCCGTGATCGTTTTTGCGGCTAACATATGCAGATCAAGATAGGGAACTCCGGCTTTTATTCCTCCGATAACGTTCATATTCGCATTTAATACCACCGTATATATATCTCGTTGTTTTGGTGTGAATTTGCCGCTCACAGGTAATGTACGTGTTATATCACTGGCATAATGCAGATCTGATTCGGCACCACTGTCATTAATAACAATATCACCTGTTTCCATTTTGTTGCCCTGATAAGTATTATGCAGCGTTTGACCATTAATAGTAAATATGATGGGATAAGATACCGGAACTCCCCGTGCAAGCGCGATCCCTTCCATAATTCCTGCAATTTCTCTCTCGAATCGTCCGGGTGTACAGAGCCGCATAGCTTGAGTATGCATTTGATAGGTTGTTTCCAGCGCAGATTCAATTTCAATTATTTCTTCCGATCCCTTTACGGATCGTTGGTCGACGACAGCACGGATAAAGTCTGGGGATTGATGCTGGTTAATTTCTCCCCTTTTTATTTTTAAAATATCTGTTAATAGTATCTGATTGTCGACTCGGTACTGGGGTAGAAAATGAATTTTCCTTTTTGAGTTGAGAGCTTTTTCCAGAATTGGTTGAAGATCTTCAACAGGTTTGGAATTCTTTACACCGGTTCTAGCTGCCCAGTTGCTTATTGTGGGATTGGGTCCCATCCATACAATTTCATCAATTGTTAGATCATGTCCAATGAGTATCTCTTTTCCTTCGTCAATATCTATTAATGCAGCTAAGCCCGGTATATCCAGTCCCCAATAATAAAGAAAGGTACTGTCTTGGCGAAATCGGTATATATTAGCATCATAATTCATGGGGCTATCCTGGTTGCCCATGAACAATAGAACCCCATCCCTAAACTTTTTTGCTAAATTTGATCGCCGCCGCTGATATATTTCCTTTTTAAACATTGTTCCCTCGTCTTCTTTCGCTTAAAGTAGTTGTTCAGTGCGTTTAATGATCTCGCTTTGGAGATCATCGGTCAGATCCACAAAATAATCACTGTATCCTGCCACACGGACAATTAGGTCTCGATAATTTTCTGGATTTTTTTGTGCTTTTTTCAACGTCTCTGCGGTGACAACATTAAATTGAATATGATGGCCATCCATCTTGAAATAAGACCTGATAAGTTGACCTAACTTTATGATTCCCTCTTCTCTGGCAAGCACTTGCGGAGTGAATTTTTGGTTCAACAGTGTTCCTCCAGTACGAAGATGATCAATCTTAGCAGCAGAATTCATAACCGCAGTTGGGCCGTTCCTATCAGCTCCTTGAACAGGGGATATTCCCTCTGACAAAGGTACACCGGCATAACGGCCATCCGGAAGAGCTCCGATCACACTGCCAAAATATACATGACAGGTTGTCGGTAGGAGATTTACACGATAAGCTCCACCTTTTGTGTTGGGTCGTCCATCAATGGTTTGAAAATACATTTCAAAAACATCCTGTAGGATGTCATCGGCATAATCATCATCATTTCCGTATTTCGGCGTGCCATCTTTCAGCAGTTTTCTTAGATCACCGGACTTTTCAAAATTCGTTTTTAAAGCTTTGAGCAGATCCTTCATACTGACATGCTGTTTATCGTACACATTATATTTTATTGAGGTAAGGGAATCTGTAACTGATCCTAATCCCACACCCTGTATGTACGAAGAATTATAGCGAGCACCGCCGGCATTGTAGTCCTTTCCATTGATGATACAATCATCAATGAGCAATGACATGAATGGTGACGGAAGCAATTCAGACCAGAGTTTTTCAATTATCCGATTACCTTTGATCTTTATATCAATAAAATATTTGAGCTGAGAGTGGAATGCCGCCAAAAAGTCTCCAAAGGTCTTAAATGATCCCACGTCACCGGACTGGATTCCAATAAGGTTACCGCTTTCAGGATCGATACCATTGTACATCGTGATTTCCAAAATCTTTGGTATGTTAAAATATCCTGTGAGCACATAACTTTCTTTCCCAAATGCACCGGCCTCTACACAACCGCTGGCACCACCGTTACGCGCATCCTGAAGTGATTTTCCCTGCCGAACCAGTTCCTGGATAATCGCATCGGAATTGAATACTGATGGCTGGCCATACCCGGTTCGAATGATCTTTAACGCACGATGGAGAAAATTATCCGGATTTCTCCTGCTGATCTGCACCATGGAACTGGGTTGCAAAAGCCGCATTTCTTCGATTATATCTAGAATAATGAATGACAATTCGTTCACAGCATCTTGACCACTTTCATTCACACCCCCCACGTTAATCAGACAAAAATCGGTGTAGGTATTACTTTCCTTCGCAGTTATCCCGACCTTTGGCGGCGCCGGCTGATTATTGAATTTTATCCAGAAGGCCTGAAGAAGTTCTCGGGCATCCACTTCAGTCAATACACCTGATTTTAAATCATTTCTGTAAAAAGTAAGTAGGTGTTGATCTAGTCGTCCGGGATTAAAAGAGTCCCATGTATTCAATTCTGTTATGACTCCCAGGTGTACAAACCAATAATATTGAAGAGCCTCCCAAAATGTGTCTGGTTTATTGGCAGGAACCTTTCTACAAATTCGAGCCATCTTCACTAATTCTTTTTTTCTGTTTCCATTTTTTTCAGCCCTGGCAAGTGATTCAAGCATTTCGGCATGGCGTTCAGCAAATACGATCAGTGCATCTCCGGTAATAGAAATAGCCCGAAGTTCATCATGTTTGTTCGTAGCATCGGGATCGTTATAATAATCTAGTTGGTCTATCTGATTTTCAATTTCCTTTTGAAAGTCATGTATTCCCTTTCTATAAATTTTGTCATCCAACACCGTATGACCCGGTGCCCGCTGTTCCATGAATTCAGTAAATACACCAGCTTCATAAGCCTTGAGCCAATCTTCTCCAACCGAGTTCAAAATCCTGTCACGAATAGAACGTCCTTGCCAGAAAGGATTTATGGTTTTATTTTGTATACTGGCTGTTTTCTTATCGATACGAAACGGGATCTTTTCTCGATCATTCAGAATCTTAAAATCTTTTTGTGAGTGGGTACATATTTCCGGATAGGTAGGGGTCGCCTTTGGTTCAGGACCCCGCTCACCGACGATCAATTCGCCAGTATTGATACAAATGGTTTTCCGGCTCAGTAAATAATGAAAAGCTCGGGCTCGGGCAACCGGCACAGATACTTTATCAGCTTCGCCACTTTTATAAAATTCAGTAAGCAATTCAGCCCTCTCCAGGGATACGCTGGGTATCGCGTTTAAGCTTTGCTGGCGAAGTTGAGAAATCCGATCATTCATTCTTTCATCAGCCTCCAATTCTCACATTATACCCCTTTGAAAGAAACCGATCCTGGAGATCTGTAATAACACTTTTTTCCTGCACCGCCAAATTTCCCAGTTTATTTTCTAGAAGAAATCTCTTCAATTTATCCCTATGAAGAATATTGTACGGTAATATACAGATATCGCTGATACCGGAAAGCGTGCTCAAATATTCAAGAATCTCCGTAATATTTTCGTTTGTATCCGTGATTCCTGGGATCAGTGGTAAACGCAATTCCACATTGTTGCCGATTCCAAGAAGATATTCTAAATTCTCTTTGATCCGCGTGTTTGAAAGACCGGTATATAGTTTATGCTTCTCAATATCCATCACCTTAAAATCAAAGAGATATAAATCGACGAGATCCTTCATACGGTTTAAATTTCCCATTGTGGTATAGCCTGAAGTATCAACGACTGTGTGGATATTCAACTCTCGGCATCGTTTTAACAGGTCCAGCAGGAATCTCATTTGTAGCGTTGGTTCACCCCCTGAAAATGTGACTCCGCCACCGGATTCATCATAGTAAACGCGGTCTTTCTTTATTAAACTAATTACCTCATCCGAACTTATTTCCCGTCCAACAATTTCCATTTTTGTTCCGGTGCCCTTCTCTCGGTCTTCAACCTCCAGATGTTCAACTCCACAATGCCGATTCTCCGGATTATGGCACCACCAACAATTCAATGGACAACCTTTAAAAAAAACGGTCGTACGTATGCCAGGCCCATCGTTGATGGCGTATCTTTTAATATCAGAAATAATTCCCTTTTCACTCATGATTGGACGGGAATTTCTCGACAAAATATTCAGGGGAACAAGAGAAATTCGTTTTGAAGAATAAAATCAACTTCAATGAAGTTTCAGAACACTGCCACCGATGAATTCACGCAAGAGTGAATCCCAGGGAATAATCGTCTCATCATTATAATCTTCAATTTGCGAGAGCATGGATTGAACCCGTTCAGCCCTGATAAATGCATCTCTTCTGCTGGCGTTCCCAGACCAATTACGAATGAAATCAGGGAAAAATTGAAAAGCGTGTTTTTTTAAGTAGGGTAATTCATATGGGAGAGATCCATTTAACTTGAAATCAGCTTCATGGTTGAATGGAATAATATGTTTCATTTCGCTGCGTCGTACATAGTGCCAGTGCCCTATAGTTTGATGAGGATCGAAGCCTCGGGTCGCATTATCACGCACCATTCGCCGTAACAGGCGTATATCAGTCCAGCGGATAAAGCGTCCATTCGTATCTCTTAACTGAGATATGGTTTCAATATAGACCTTGATCTTCTGCTCACTCGTTATGCTTTTGGTCATTGGTTTATAGAGCCCGTGGAGCGTATCCACGATAATCACCTGGTTGGGATGGATCTGAATGTCTTTTGCGTCCAGATATCGCTTACCCTTCTCAAAATCGTAATAGGGCATTTTGATACGTTTTCCGTCAACCAGGGCGGCGAGATGTTCATCTATTAATGTAAGATCCAACGCTTCCGGTGTTTCAAAATCATAATCTCCATGTTCATCCTTGGGATGCTGTTCGAGATCGAAAAAGTAATGATCCAGATTCAAAGGAACCGTATCAAACCCAACATCATTGAGTTTTTGAGCGAGTTTAGCCGTAGTAGTAGTTTTTCCTGAACTGGAGGGTCCTGCGACAACCACCAGTTTAACGCGGTCTTTTTCTTCAGCAATGGCTTCGGCTGTTTGACGGATGGAACGGTTAAAGCGTTCTTCAGCTGCGTACACAAGATCCGGCAACTCACCATTTTGTATTCGATTATTCAATTTTTCAATTGTATCGCAGCCGTGCTCCATATTCCAGATAAGTGTCTCATACATGATCTGGTATGGAATTCGGGGATCTTCGAGTTTATACCGAGTCCGATGCCGTATTTGTTCCCTTTGATCCCGGTGCAGAATATAGGCTTTTGCAGTACGGGCATGACCATTTTCAATTAATGCGCGCTCAATT
This sequence comes from Fidelibacterota bacterium, assembly GCA_036476435.1. GTDB lineage: Bacteria > Fidelibacterota > Marinisomatia > Marinisomatales > JAHJCW01 > JAZGBQ01. The sequence goes on along the minus strand of JAZGBQ010000140.1, from coordinate 4,224 downwards.
ATATCCTGGATCTCGTTCACAATTGGCATATCCGGCGCTTGAAAACAATCATGCAATATTTTTACCACATCGTTAGTGATTTTTTGACTCAAATCAAAATCATGCCCACCCACCGATGATGCCGCCCGTTGTATTCCATCGGCTATTTCCTTTTGATCAAACGGAATTATTCTCCCGTCTCTTTTTATGATGTGAGTGATCTTCTTCCTGGTTGACATTTTAATCGTTTTTAAAATTTGACAATTAAACTTAGGTAACAATGAACCTTATGTTAGTAAATCCATAATAATAAAGCTTCAGGTTTTACGATCCATAATAATCCTCTATAAAATCGTGTCTGTAAAGGGAAGTTTCTCCCTATAATATGTTGGCAATATGAATTTTTACTCACATAATTTACATGAATAATCGGTATTTTTTCCGATGGTCTTCTCGAATATAAGTAATATACCCATTTACAAAAATCGTTTCGAATCATGAAGATTAAATTATGATCCCAGTTCTTTTAAATAGTCCCTAAGACAAACTACAATCATTCCACTGTGTGAAAATGTGTTGGTCTTCAGTTCCAAATACTTCCCATTTGGTAATGTATCTGCCATTCGTTTCTGAATGCCGTGGTCATGAAGATTGTCCTCAGAAGCCCCGATTAATAGAGTCGGTACCGAAATATCTTTGAGCAGATCCCAAACTTCATAGGTCGATAAGGCAATCGCTCCTTTTTTAAGTTTCCAAGGATCAGCAGCATCCAACGCTGCAGAATACTTTTTAAATTGAATATCATCATTCCTTACTTTCAACCGAAATGTCTTTAAATACCATTTTATAAAAGGTCTGGCGATCAAATAAAGACGTGGTGGTAAAAATCGAATAAATGTTCTGGCAAAAGTGGACATGCTAAAAGTTGCATTCGTCCCGATCAGAGTTAATGCACGCGGTTTTTGATCAAGATACTGTATTGAATGAAGTATAGCGGTTGCTCCAAGCGAACTCCCAAAAAAAACATAGTTGTCTGATCTAAGATCAAATCGCTTAACTACTTCGACTAGATCTTGTGCAATTTCCGCCACGCCATATCCCGCAGGTTCGTGAACCTGTGAGGATATTTTTTCTCTCGTTTCTACATAAATGACCCGGAAATCTTTTGTCATTTCCTTTAACACCGGTTCCCATCCCACAACACGAGAAATCCAGCCAGCTACAAAAACAACGGTTGGATTGCCCACCGGTTGCGGTGGATTAAAAGTCATGATACGTAATATTACTGAATCTGTCACCTGTAACAGCTCAACATTCCACTTACAACCTGGCGTACACACTGAAGACAGGTCCAAATCCACCGATGAACTATTAACAAGGCTGTCCTGATCTTTCATACGATCACATTCACAGCACGTTTCAGGATAGAATATCTGGCTGGCGAATAACCAATTGATTCCCCGTCAGTTTCAATAATAATTTTTTCTTTGACATCAATAGTCAGTTCCGTACAGGTGCGATGATAGGCACATTCTTTTTTAAAAATCTTTCCTGTATACAGAGTTGGGATTATAGCCACGAGTTTAAGACGTGACTGAGCCTCAACGATGGCAACATTCAGTAAGCCATCATCTTGAAAAGTTTCCACACCATAATACATCCCGCCGCCAAAATAAGGAGTTTTAAAGACCGTTAAATTGGTCAAACGAAGATCATCCAATTCCTCATCGTCCATTCGCAGTGAACACGTAATACCTTTAAACTCCAGGATCGCTCCTAAGCCTGCCATTATAGCGCCCGCATCAACGTTCAAGCGCTTTATCCGTTTTGATATCCCTTTTACAGAATTGAATTTCAAATTCCCTAGACTGATCAATCCAATACTGGAATTATTAATGAAGTAATGCGTAACTGATGACCCATCGTCTCCGTGACACTCAATCTTGCAAAGATCTATCGCTTGTGATCGAGTGGCATTCAATCTCTCAAGGAATGTTCGTTTTCCGGGAAATTTTTTGGCGAAATCGCAGCTGCTTCCAGCTGGAAGATAAATCAAATTAAGATCTTTGGACCTAACTTTGTCACCATCCATCAAGCCTTGAATTGTTTCATTTAACGTACCATCTCCTCCAAAAACTGCAAGCCTTTTAATCCCTTTTTTCACTTGTGTTCTTGCAATTTCAGTCGCGTGCTTTGGGTAACTGGTCAGCTGATAATCAAAATCAAAACCATTTTTATTCAAATCTTCAAAAAGTCGCGGCCAACGATCGTGGGCTCGTCCCTCGCCTGCAGCCGGATTGCAGATAATAAAAGTCTTTTCCAAGCTGGCGCCTCCTCACTGTTGCGTATTTTATTTAATTATTAATCTAACCTAATAACAGAATTGTGTTACAATGTGCCAATGGAACGCAATACTACCAATGAGTTGAAATACCCTGCAACAAAAGATTGAATACACCTGATATTAAATAAAGTAGTTACATTTATATTCCAAATAAAATATTATTTTGTGAGCGCTTTGGAGTAAGCTTTTTTAATATGAAAAAGTGTTTTAACGTTACTACTTAATAATTCAACTGGGCCAATATAATGCTATGCGCAAAAATATTTACCATAAAACTGATTACCTGTATTTTTATAATGGGCAGCATCTTTTTTTTCAATCAAGCCCACGCTCAAAGCGTCCAATATCCCATGTTATTATTCGGACCGGGAGTTACAGCCTATTCTGAATCATTATTGGAACAGCCGGATAATATCATAAAACTGAGCTTTCTCCATAAAATTCCCGATAATACAATTATCCACTCAGGTGCATCATCCGCCTATTTACTGATCTGTGTTGATCAAATAATTGAACTGACACCAAATACCAAGGTTACAATAAATGGCAACTCCAAAGATCTTCACATGGAATCTGGCAGTCTAATCATCCATGCTAATGAGGAGGTTGAATATTTGTGTTATGACCTTACCTCGGAGGCGGGTTCCGTAGGATCGGTAAGCTCACAACGAATTCGTCTGAGCCTGAATTACGATCTTGTTTCACTAAAAAGAAATAAATTTGTCCTGGGGGAATCCGATCGTAAACCATCCAAAAAATGGTTGCGGGATTCATATCGTGACGGTCAGTATTTATTTGAGATGCTGGATATAAATGAAATTCCCGCAGAAAGATTTATTTTTGACTTTCCAAGCCAACGAACAGGGATCGTACAATTTTCCTCAAGAGAAAAGACCGGAGTAGCAACTTATAAAAAGGAAACGTATTATCATGCCGGTTCATACCTGAAATTCAATATTAAGGAATTTGAATTTGTTTATAATCTCTGGCTGGCAGCCGGGAGCGCGGGGTTCTATGGTGACAATTGGGATGAGTGGCGGGATTATGTCAACAATATTCACTATATCCAGTTATTTCAACCTTCTGATCCGTTTTTTCTTAGAATCGGAATGGTCGAACGTCTTACTTTCGGTCGCGGCTACCTTCTTGACAATTACAATAATACGGTCATTCTACCATTTGAAAATTTAAGCGGATTGCAATTGCGGCTTCAGAATGATAGACATTTCGCTGAGATATTGCTCAATGATATTACTGATCCAGTCATTGCCGGGTTGATTTTCTCATGGAAACATTCCAGCAGAATGACTTTCGATGTCACCTATTTAGGAGATTTTGATCAATATTCAAATATTCTAGACAGTGATGGTGATTCCTATCCGGATCGAGTAGATCCACAGCCCGAGACAGAAAATTCTATTGAAGACAGCGTTATTATAAATGCCGGGCCGGAATTATTCAGTATGGACGATGTTGATGCTCTTCAACTTCATGCCCTTGGATTAGGCCTGAAATACCACCTATTTAATTGGTCAAACACAGGTTTTTATGTCGTTGGAGATTTTGGGGTCCTAAGTCAAGGCGGCACAGGATTATCAATTCCCAATCTTATTATTGAGCATCCCTGGTTCGCATTTGGAGTTGGCAGCGAATTTCAAAGCCCGAGTTTTGAACCATCAATATTCGATCGCAGTTATGAATATAATAAGGCCCGGTTCATCAAGAATGATGATGACGAATTGGAGTTAACCACGCGGGTCAAAGAAATCGATGAATTGGAAGAGTGGAATTATGGCTGGAATACCTCTATCAAATTAAAAATTCCTTCTTATGTAACACTCTCAACCAAATATCGGAATGTGCAGGTCGGCGATTCCAGGGATAGGGATTTTACCTTTTCC
>JAZGBQ010000014.1:0-3500 GCA_036476435.1 Fidelibacterota bacterium | reverse complement strand
CCTTATCTACAATTACCTGGGTCAGAATTGTGGAGACTTCGCGTTTAATTCCGGCAAGATGCAGTTTATTTTGTAATGTCTGCTGGATCATATAGCCCATGCCGCCTTGTAAATCCGCAACAATGACACCCAGAGGCAGCGGTGGAACCAAATGCCGACTTTCCTCAACCCGAATCAGGTTGTTTCCAACTTGCGGGCCATTGCCGTGTGTGATTGCCAGGCGGTAGCCTTTTTTTACCAGGTGAAGAACACCCAGGAGACTCCGGCGCGTATTAGCAAATTGCTGCGCTATGTTTCCTTCCTCGAATTCCCGTGTAATGGAATTTCCCCCAAGCGCGACCACCGCAATTATGCCACTATTTGAATCATCCACCGTCATACCAGGCTCTATGCAAACTTTTGGAGGACGTCCTCCAGATTCGGTTTGCCAACCTCCTGAAGATCGTAGGTCACACGAACCGCGGGTTTATTTATATCGATCAACTTCCTGAGATCAATCGGAGTCCCGATAATAACCACCTCACAGTCAGCGTTATTAATTGTCGTCTCCAGATCCTTCATTTGTGCAGAACCGTATCCCATGGCAGGCAAAACCCTACCAACTTCAGGATAAAGTTCAAATGTCTTCTTTAAAGAACCCGCAAGAAATGGCCTGGGATCGACAATTTCCGCAGCACCGAACTTTTTCGCCGCGACCACAGCGGCTCCAAACTTCATTTCCCCGTGGGTGAGAGTCGGCCCGTCTTCGACAGCCAAAACTTTCCTTCCTCTAATAATAGACGAGTCTTCAACAGAGATAGGAGACACTGCATCAATTACGGTTGCCTTACCATTTAGCATAAGCGCATTTTCCCGCACTTTCTCAATATCTTCCAGTTTCGCACTTCCCTCTTTATTAATAACTACCACATCAGCCATGCGCAAATTGGTCTCACCGGGATAGTATCTCAGCTCATGCCCGGGCCGAAGCGGATCCGTGACAACAATATGCATGTCAGGTTTAAAAAAAGGTGTATCATTGTTGCCGCCATCCCAGATGACAACATCTGCCTCCGATTGTGCCTGAGATAAAATCTCCCCATAATCTATTCCTGCGTAAACGATCGATCCCATTGCCAGGTGCGGTTCATACTCTTCCCGCTCTTCAATTGTGCAGTCGTGTTTTTCTAAATCGTCATAATTCGCGAACCTTTGGCACTTTTGCGCAACCAGATTCCCGTAAGGCATCGGATGGCGTACAATGACTAATTTCTTACCCATTTCTTTTAGAACCGATGCTACTTTCCGAGTGGTCTGACTTTTACCGCAACCGGTTCTTACTGCACAAATTGCAACCACGGGCTTTTTGCTTTTTATCATCGTTTTTTGCGTATTTAGCAAAACAAAGGATGCGCCGGCTGCATTTACTGAAGCAGCGCGGTGCATAACATATTCGTGGGAAACATCGCTATATGAAAATACCACTTCATCGATTCGCTTCTCTTTAATCAAGCATTCCAGTTCATCCTCGTGATGAATTGGAATGCCATCGGGATACAGGCTGCCGGCTAAGTCAGCAGGATACGTCCTACCTTCGATATCCGGAATTTGAGTGGCTGTAAAAACCACAACCTTGTACTTCTCATTATCCTTATATAATAAATTGAAATTATGAAAATCTCTACCAGCTGCTCCCATTATGAGAACTTTCGGTTGCTGCATAAAGCCTCCGGTTGTTAAGTCAACTGATTCTCAAATAATTCGGGGAGAATATACCACAATTAAAATCAATTTGCAAGGTCTTTTTAGGCACAAAATCTTAATTCGAAGACATCATTTTGCCTTGTTTTTTTTCTTCCGGAATGAGGTAAATGTTATACAAAAATACATATCATCCAAAAAAGTAATTATTTATCTCCAAACTTTAATAATTATTGAAATATTGTATCATTTTGCGAAAAATATGTACTGTTTTCGATCAGTTGCCCGATTTCTAACCGTATAAAATCTATCTTGAGATATTCGGTAATACAGCAATGTTTATAAACGAAACATTATTTCTTTTACAAAAATGGCATTTCCTGTCCGCTATTAACTTATTTAAATCGTTAAAGATACCGATGTCTTTCTAGAAACAAAAATTACTTTAAAACAGGAAACATGACAAAAAGTGTCTATTAATGGCACAGATGTTGCGAAAAGAACCCACAGATTTCATAATTGAAATTCAAATCACACATCATGGTGTAAAGCAATCGTCTCACACCGGATCGCCGGATTGTCCTAAACAAAATCTTAAAGGAAGAGTTTAGAGACATTGAATACAAGTTTTGTCAAGACAACGTCTCTCGGTGTGAGACTTGAATTAATGGAATAATTCAAATTCTGAAAGTGAAATAAGAATTAAATAGTAACGTAACTCTTTGGAGGCCAAACCATGGAAAAGGTAGAAAAAGCGAACATCGTATTTTTTGACAAATCCTTGCTCAACGGCGGCAGAGTTGTAGATGAAATCTTGGAACAAGAAGGCTACGTGCCGAATCATTTCGAGACTCTTCGGAATGCTCTGGAAGTGACAATGCGTACAAAACCTTCGGTTATTGTCATCGATCTTGATGAATTTGGAGATAATGCCTGGTCAACCTGCCTGGAACTAAAAGATGACATTGCAACCCGCAGAACCGGTATTATCTTGGTTTCATCGACTGATGATGAATCTTTGAGAATCAAAGGTTTTGAGATTGGCGCTGATGATTTCGTTAGCAAGCCTTACAGCAAACGCGAACTCGTTGCCAGAATCAAAGCGCTTGGCCGAAGATTAGATGTAAACGAAGGAAAAAAGATAAAAGTCAAAGATATCGAAATCAATCTTGATGAGCATCGTGTAAGCAAAGCCGGTAAGCAAATCGACTTAACTTACATTCAATTTAAACTGCTTTATCTCCTGGCATCTCGCAGAATGAATGTATTTTCACGGAAAGAAATTCTCGATAGAGTATGGGGAAAGAAGGTCTACGTCACCAATAGAACAGTGGATGTTCATATCAAAAGGTTACGTGAGAAACTGGGTGAATACAAATACCCGTCTCAATACATTGAAACAATACATGGTACAGGATATCGTTTCCTCTAATATATCATTTTTTCCTCCCTCCGGGCCCCTGGCGTATGCTGGGGGCTTTTTTATTTTCCCAAAGCCAGCTGAACTGCTTTTTCTGCTAAAATTTCAATCGAATCAAAAACGGGTACACTTAACAAAAGATCTTTTGCAATAAGGGAGAGTTCAGTACACCCTAATATTAATCCTTGAACGCCTGTATCGATTAGATCATTTGCCAACGACTGAACAATGACGGTATCCTTGGAATGGTTTTTTAATTGGTGGATGGCGTTTTGCAACTTACCATACTTGCCTTCGTCCGGTGTTATCAACTCAACACTCTTTTTTAGCAGCGCATTGTGATAGAGACTGGATTTTATTGTGCCGACAGTGGAAAGTAGTCCAACCTGTCTAAGATCAG
>JAZGBQ010000139.1:0-4824 GCA_036476435.1 Fidelibacterota bacterium | reverse complement strand
TAGAGTCCTGGCAGTGAAAGCCCCTGGCTTTGGTGATCGTCGAAAAGCCATGCTGGAAGATATTTCAGTGCTGACGGGAGCAACTGTAATTTCCGAAGAGCAGGGATATAAGTTGGAAAATGCTACGCTGGAATATTTAGGAACCTGTAAACGAGTAGTCAGTGATAAAGACAATACAACGATCGTAGCCGGAGCTGGCAAGACCGAAAATATAAAGGCTCGGATCAACGAGATTAAAGTTCAGATCGAAAAAACCACATCGGACTATGATCGTGAAAAACTCCAGGAACGTCTGGCAAAACTTTCCGGTGGTGTCGCCGTGATCTATGCCGGTGCCTCGACGGAAGTTGAGATGAAGGAGAAAAAAGCTCGAATTGAAGATGCATTGCACGCAACCCGAGCAGCGGTTGAAGAAGGTATTGTCCCGGGTGGCGGTGTCGCCTTATTAAGAACAGTCTCGGCACTTGACAAGCTGAAGGTCTCTGATAACCAGCAGGTCGGTGTAAACATAATGCGGCGAGCGCTGGAAGAACCAATCAGACAAATTGCTAATAACGCTGGTGCTGAACCATCCATCGTTGTCCAGAAAGTCCGTGAAGAAAAAGGTGATTTCGGATTTGATGCCAGAAAAAATGAATATGTGAACATGTTCGAAGCTGGTATAATAGATCCGACTAAAGTTGCCAGAGTTGCAGTTGAAAATGCGGCTTCCATAGCCGGACTAATGCTTACAACTGAAGCAGCGGTTACAGAAATTCCTGAAAAAGAACCCCCAATGCCACCAATGCCAGGCGGCGATATGGGCGGTATGATGTAATTAAAAACTACTAATGGTATATTAAGCCCTTTTCCCAAGTGAAAAGGGCTTTTTTACAACGGGCTTATCTTGACACCATTTGAAACAACGGGCTAAATTTATTACCTAATGGATGTAATTCGACTAAAAAACATGGTCTTTTACGGATATCACGGTACCAGTGAGTCAGAAAAATCACTGGGTGGTAAATTTGAAGTAGATATTGACCTCTACCGCGATTTAAAAGTTCCCGGACGATCGGACAAACTCAAGGATACCCTTAACTATGAAGCAATTTACAAAGATGTTGATCGTTGCACAAAACGGAACAAGTTCTACCTGATTGAAAAGCTGGCGGAAAGGATCGCGCAGTCCATTCTTAGCACCTACGATGTAGATAAATTAATAGTTCGTGTTAGAAAACCGCATGCCCCGGTCAAGGGTGTGCTTGATACGGTAGAAGTGGAATTAGAGCGGACAAAATCTCAGTATGTCTAAGCTTGCCTATCTGTCACTGGGATCCAACATTGGTGATCGTGAAACCAATCTCGTCAGCGCCATCACCATTCTAGGGAATTACGCGGAAATCGAGAACATAAAAAGCGCAACTTTTTATGAAACTGAGCCGTTATATAATACTGATCAGCCATCCTTTTTAAATACTGTGATAAGTTTAGAGACCAGTTTCACACCGTTTCAATTACTAGATGCTGTTCGTGATACGGAAACCCTGTTGGGCCGACCAAAAGACCGGGAAAAGAATGATCCCAGGTCTATTGATATTGACATTCTATGCTTCGATGATGTATTTATAGAGACAGAGGAGCTTACCATACCTCATCCGGATTTACATAACCGCCGGTTTGTCCTTACTCCGTTCGAAGAATTAGCTCCAAATTTCGTGATCAAAAGATTGAAAATGTCTGTCAGAGATCTGCTGAAAATCTGTCAGGATAGATCAAAAATCCGTAAACACAAAATTATTTCCAACGCATGAGAAATCTTTATTACGTAGCAATTGAAGGATCAATAGGGGTTGGAAAAACAAGTCTCGCCAAACTGCTGGCTGATAGGCTGAGTGCGCGAATCGTCCTGGAAAGTTTTGAAGAAAATCCCTTCCTTGCTGATTTTTATGAAGAACCGGAAAGATTTGCTTTCCAGACACAACTGTTTTTTTTACTTCAGAGGTATCAGCAGCAGCAGGAACTGCGCCAGGTTGATATGTTCCATAATTTGCTGATAACTGATTATATGTTTGTCAAGGATCGACTTTTTGCCTCGTTGAATTTGAGAGAGAAGGAAATTTCGCTTTATGACACGGTTGCAAATCTTTTGGAGCAGAATATAATCAGTCCAGATCTTGTCATTTATCTTCAAGCCGATGCGGACATACTCATGAAAAATATCTCAAAACGAGGAAGAACGATTGAAAAACATATTACCTATGAATACATTGATGCACTTAACCAGGTATATAATGAATACTTTTTCAGGTACCAGGATACACCGTTGCTCATTATAAACACGAATCATATAGATTTTGTGAATAACAAAACGGATCTTGAAGAAGTAATCAGTGTAATTCGTCAACCTTTTTCAGGAACAAAATTCTTCAATCCAGCACTTCATTTTGAACAATGATTAAAATACTGATCTGGGGGTTGATCCTGTACATAGCTTACGTCTTGTACAAATTACTGTCGGATAATAAGATCATCGGGAGATCGACCACTAGGAAGAATGTTAATGAAGATGCATTTTCAGAGATTAATATTCGAGACGCTGAATATGAAGATGTAGATGTAGATGTGGATGTGGATGTAGATGCAGAAGAAGAGAGTTGATCCATACATTGGTAATGATAATTGATAAAGAATTTAAGTCCTTAATTAACTGACGGCAGATCCAAAATGAGAGCAATACGAATTCATCATCATGGTGATTCAAGCGTCCTCAAGCTTGAAAATATTGCAAGTCCAGTATCACATCCTGACAGGGCTGTCGTTGAAATGCATGTTGCAGCCTTGAACCATCTGGATCTTTGGGTACGCAATGGGATTAAAGGCATCCCTTTACCTTTGATTCCTGGCAGTGACGGAGCCGGAATTATTCGCGAAATTGGCAGGAACGTAAAACATGTAAAAGCTGGGGACCGTGTATTAATTCAACCTCTGGTTTATTGTGGAAAATGCTCGAATTGTCTTTCCGGTCATGAGAATTATTGTACTGACTGGGGTATTCTTGGCGAGCATATGGACGGAACTCTGGCAGAGCTGGTCTTAATTCCTGGGAAAAATCTCTATGCAATACCGTCAGATCTTGGTTTTCAGGAAGCAGCAGCCTTTGCATTAGTATCACAAACTGCCTATACCATGTTGGTAGATCGGGCGAAAATTTCCAGCAAGGAGAGTGTGTTCATCTGGGGGGCAAGTTCAGGTCTGGGAAGTATTGCAATTCAAATCGCTAAATCAGTCGGATCTACGGTCATTGCCGCCAGCAGTAGTGCTGAAAATCTTGAGAAAGCCAGTGCCCTGGGCGCTGATTTCACACTAAATCATAAGACTGGTAATATCTCAGCTTCCGTAAAGGAAATAACGGGAGGCCAGGGCGTTGATGTTGTTTTCGAACACGTAGGTGAGGCAACCTGGAATACTAGTTTGAAGATGCTTGGAAAGGGCGGCCGGATCGTTACCTGCGGGGCCACAACAGGTGCCAGGGTTGAAATTGACATAAGGCACCTGTATTACAAACAGCAATCTATTTTAGGATCAACTATGGGTAACAGGGCTGCATTTGAAAATTCATTTGAACTGGTAAAATCAGGGAAGATCAAACCGGTTGTTGACCGAAAGTTTCCTATGGAAGAAATTCAAGCAGCCCACCAATACCTTGAAGAGGGTGCCCAATTCGGGAAAGTTATGATTCAGGTATCCTAAATTTGATTAATTGGGAACAATCAACGCCCTTTTGTGTGAAACTAGATTAGGTAAAAATATGAGATCGAAAAATAAAATATCTATTTTCCTGATAACCATCATGCTGATTCCTTTTACCAGCAGTCTATCCAAGATCGGTGGTGATTTTTCCGGTGGATTAAACGTGGGTATGCGCGGATCAGGTATATTTGTAGCCTACTCCTACCGCCCATCGGATACATTCGGCTACGGCGTTGAAATGCGGTTTTTTGATCTGAGAGCTTCCGATGAGATCGTTGTTTATGATTATTATACGGGAACCTACAAAACGAAAAATCAAATAAGCCTTGTTATGCTGCCTTTGTTGGCTAATGTGACCTATTATCCTTTTGTGGGAAAGATCGCCAATAATTTCTCACCATTTGTTCGCCTGAAGGGCGGTCCTCTTATTGTTCTCGACGGTGATGAGGATATTAATAATTATTTTGACCGCTGGAGTAAACCGAAGACACATGTGACCATGGGAGGAAACATAGAATTCGGAGTACTGTTCAGGATGCAGGGCAATGTCTCATTTGCTGTTGGCCTGGGATATGACATATTTCCCATGCCTGAAATGATAGATGGAAGGAAAGACTATAACGGTCTCATTATTGAGTTTACTTTCCTGAGGTAAATATTCCTGCAGTAGTGCCCTGGTCCCGCTGGAAATAAATATTTCAGGCTGGGAAAAGGAGACCGTTGTACAATTAATTATTAGTATTATTGCCGATTATTATAACCAGATTATACTTTGACTTTAGTCGTATACTTCTGAAAATTCATAAGTAATTCTTCTTTCACAACGGGTTTATGAATTACTGCACTGGCACCAGCGGCCATACAGCGTTCCCGTTCTAATTCCGCCCAGGCGGATACTATCAAGATCGGTTTATCATAGCCTAATCCGCGAATTATCTTAGTGGCACTGATACCGTCCACAACGGGCATTTGAATATCCATGAATATGAGAGCTGGTTCTTGTTGTTTACAGACTTCTATGGCTTCCTGTCCGTTAAATGCTTTAAAGATCTTGCCTTTAAAACCAGATGTTTTCAGGTAGAATTCAAACAG
>JAZGBQ010000138.1:0-3379 GCA_036476435.1 Fidelibacterota bacterium | reverse complement strand
AACCAGCGGCCTGCCAATCCGCAAGTCCTCCTTCATAGCGCCTTACGTTTTTATATCCTTTCTCGGTCAAAATTCGATAAGCGAGTTGGCTGGACGCACAGTTAATATCGGAACAATAAACGATTATCTCGTCATCAAAATTTAAATGTTTCATCGCGACTTCAGGCGAATCAACATGGATGGATCCGGGAATGTGCATTGCGTTAAATTGAATCTTACTCAGCGTACAGCATAACTTGATGTTTTCATTCCGATCCAATTTTGCTTTTAACTCATCTCTTGTAATAGTTCTCATAATACCATCCTGTTTGTTTAATAGAGGATTCTTAACATAACAAGTGAAATACTCATATCAAAACGGTTAGTGTCACAGCAAATACTAAAATCGGTTTATTATTGTTATCCCCTGAGAATTAAAACGATCCATATTTTCTAGTTCAGAAGGTACCTGTTCAAGTGAGATTTTTTTTCCGATCAGCATCTTTAAGTCAATCTTTTCTGACATTGCCAGATCCAACAATTCTGAAAAATGAGCAGCCTGGAAACCGTGGCTTCCAACAATGTGCAATTCTTCGGCAATTACCTTTTCCATGGGGATCGAAGGCTGATAATCTGCCCCGGCCATTAATCCTATTTGGACATGACGACCACCTTTCCGCAAACATTGAATGGAATTTCGACAGGTTTCAAGGCTGCCAAGTGAATCAACAGAAACATGGACACCTCGCCTGGTCATCGATCGAATGTTCGCAACTATATTCTTATTAGTCAGACCATTTAGCGTGGAATCAGCTCCGAGAGCAATGGCAAGCTTCAATGCTTTTTGATTTATATCTACCGCTATCACTTTTGCCCCTAAAGCTCGTGCAATCATTATTGCTGAAAGTCCGACCCCCCCACAGCCGTGGATCGCTACCCACTGACCGTGTTCTACTTTCCCCTGGTATTTCAGAGCACGATAAGCCGTACTAAAACGACATCCAAGACTTGCAGCTGTGATGAAATCCAATTCATCAGGCAACTGGACCAGGTTTGTATCAGCATGCCGAATTCTGACAAATTCCGCAAAGGATCCCCAATGAGTAAAACCTGGCTGCGATTGATTATCACAGATTTGCTGATTCCCGGACCTGCATTCCGGACAATTACCACAGGCATTAACAAATGGTGCTGTAATCCTATCACCAGATGTCCATTTTTTTACACCACGACCAATTTTCGCAACGATCCCCGTAAATTCATGACCAGGAACATGTGGTAATTCCTTAATATCCGGATCGTGTCCCTTCCATCCATGCCAATCACTGCGACATATACCGCTGGCTTTCACGGAAATAATTGCTTCTCCTTGACCAGGCTCTGGTCTCGGAATGGATGAGATAACTAACGGTTTATTAAATTCCTTAAAAAGGGCGGCCTTCATAATTCTCTCAAAGGATTATCTGTACGACAACCTTAGTATGATCTTATTGCAGCTCGCGTGATATGGAATGATTCACTTTTCCACATCCAAATTATTGAGATCTTCTTTAACAGACCGTTTTTGTGATTTCAAATAACCTAAGATCCATCCGGTATTACACCCAATCACCGTCCCCATACTTAATCCTAACGGTAAACCTATCGCAATTTCTCCTAAAACAATCCCGATGATGATGCTGTAGGAACCTCCCAGAACCAACCCGATTAAAGCACCGAAAATAGCACTCCGAAATCTGGACCAGAATCCAGGAGATTTATGGAACGGTATTATTAACAGCACCGTTGCAGATAAATATACCAGCGTTGCTGAAAACAGGAACAATGATAATACTGAACTGAATATATCCGACACCTTCAAAATACCTTTTTCAAATCTGGAGAAAATTTAATCATAAAAGTATAACTTACCGTGTTAAAACCCAATGAAAACTCGATGTTAAAAACAGTATCTAATATCTCTGGCCAATAGCAAAAGGAAAGTCTTTAATATCTCCAAAATACAATGCTGCTGACCAACAGTGCAGCAAATATTTTGAGGGTTTTTGCTGTTGTATCAAACATGTGTCCTACAATAAAGATATGACCTGTTCTACCTCTTCTGTTGCTCCTAAATCATGAAGTTTATGTGTGATTTTGCTCCCCTATCTACAATTACCAGGGTCGGAATTTGCTTAATATTTCTGTATTACCTAAGAATTCTTATTTTGGTTTTCTCTGAGTTCAAAAGTGATGGAGAATAAAGTTCCTGAAGTCGTGACCTGCACTTTGTACGCCAGATCCCCTGACGATTTTTAACCTATCTGAATTTTTTGTCGAAATTTTGGTGTGCACGTTACTTGAAATATAAAAATAATTTTAACAACAGAGCTCTGTGGTATTTGAATATTTTAGGTATACCTGACTATCAAAGACTGATTGGAACTAGCGCTTTATTGAACGTGAGCTGGCGATTCGCTTTAGAACAGCTTAGTCGAAGAACCAAGTAATTAACTGCTAATATTGTAAACCAGCATTATCTTCGGTTATCAGTTACTAAAATTGAGATTTTGCCTCTTCACGGCTTGCGTCTCTGATGGGTCGAAAATCGTCACCTTTAACCCAATTTGGAAATTTTGTTGAATTGGCTAATGTTAATCCGATATCAAAGGTCACCTGTAAATATTGCAAAATACCACCGATATCCAGTGTATCACTGTATTCATCAGTAACCTGATGATATTTTTCTTCAAGGAAAGAATCTGCGAAGGCCATACCCCAATCTTCTCCATGCGATCGACTGTCAACCCCAACGTTCATAAATAAGGCTGGAAGTCCTTTGGAAGCAAGATTAATATGATCTGAGCGGAAGTAGATATTTTCTTCCGACCAAAGGTCTCCTCGTATCGTCATCCCTAATTTTTTTGCTGCACGACGAGCGTAATTATCAAGTTCAGACTTTCCAAGACCGAAAATAACAAAATCTTTCGTCTCACCGGTGAATAGCAACATATCAATGTTAATTGCAGCTACTGAATTACCAAGATGAAAGGCTGGATTCTCCGAATAGTATTGTGATCCCAGCAATCCCATCTCTTCCGCAGTAAAACCCATGAACAGCAATGATCTTTCAGGCTGTTCTGGTAAAGCTTTAAAGGCCCTTGCAAGGTTAAGGATAGCTGAGGTTCCTGTAGCATTATCGGCAGCACCGTTAAAAATTTGATCACCATCAAGATGATCCCCATTGCCCATATGGTCCCAATGGGCGGTATAGATGATGACTTCGTCAGGATGTTTTGATCCTGGCAAGAGACCCAAAACGTTGTACGAATTAAATGCACTTTGATCAATAGAATAATCACCGCTGATGACTAGTCCCAGATCAAAAGCGTTAAAATCTCTTGAGTAAGCCTCAACTTTT
>JAZGBQ010000137.1:0-4231 GCA_036476435.1 Fidelibacterota bacterium | reverse complement strand
GTTCTGTGCACTTTAAATGCACAACAAACGCCTGTTTTTGAGGAGTTGACGATTGATTCAAAAATGAACGGCGCCTTCATTACGTTATTTTCAACCACCCCTGTGTTGGAACAAAATGTAACCGGATGGCACACAGAAACAGGATGGTTTTACATCACTATTTTAAATGCAGTAACTGACACAACCCGGATAGGAAATGAGGAACTTACCGACCCAATCAGCAAGATTGAAATCACAAATTATCCTGAGTCCACACAGCTGGCATTCAAAATAGAAAATGAAGTGGAAAGTTTTGATATTTATACATCTGATGCACCAGCCGGATTATTAATATCTATACGCTTTCCTCTTGAGGAAGTGATCGCAGCGCTGGAACAAGAAAAAGAGGAAATGGTACTAAACGAAACGGAAGCGGTTGCATTGAATGATATTGAGGGACAAAAACTGTATCGAAGATTACGCGCTGCGATGTATTTAACAGGAACTTCTCTGGCAATTTCAGGTGCACTCATGGAGGATAGTGAACATGTTAATGCACCAAATTGGGAAATCCCGGCTGGCATAGGGCTCGTAGCACTTACATATCTTTACGATAGATTCATTCATAGCGACAGAGACGAACAATAAACGATGACATGTTTGTATGTTAATGATACACGGTTTCAAGTCTTCAAGCCTGATCCTACTATTTAGCTCACTGCTAATTGCCAATGAACAGGATTCGAATGTGCACCAATCCGCGCAAACAGTGTTATCGTCGTTCCAGGGTGATCAAACAGCCATACACCTTACACCCGAATTGGTCAACATTGCTCTGCATGGTCATTCCTTATCACCTGATTTACAAGAAGAACTGAGACAGATTGGATTTGATTTTTCAAGACAATTAGTCGTTCTGAATCGTCCCACGGGACTCGATTTGACAACACCAAGTCCCTCTGGTCATTTTTTATTTCATTACACAATTAATGGAGTACATGCTGTTGACAGTCATGATGGCGATGGTGACGGAATTCCGGATTATGTTGATCAAATGGCAAAGATCTTCGATCAGGTCTATGCTATCATGGTAAATAATTTCGACTTCACGCCACCACCGTCTGATGATGAAAAGGGCGGATCTGATCAGTATGATATTTACATAATCAGTTTTAGTCCTTCTTACTTCGGATTTACTTACCCAGAGGAGGAATCCCAGGTAGATAATGCATTCTCGAGTTATATAACCATGCGAAATAATTATAATGACTTCCCCCATTCTGAGCTCAACAGCTTCAGGGTCACAGCTGCTCACGAATATTTTCACGCAGTACAATTTGGTTACGATGGCTGGGAAGAATTATGGCTTATGGAAGCCACGGCTGTATGGATGGAGGAAGCGATTTACGATGACATAAACGATTGCTACCGGTACATGATTAAATTGTTTGATGAACCGCATAGGTCACTGGATGAAAATTCGATCCATATGTATGGATCATATATATTTTTCACGTACGTTGATGAGCATTTTGGAGGGTTTGCTACAATCAGAAATATCTGGGAAAATTCCAGGTCCTTTGATAGTACAACAGGAAATTTCAGCACCAGGATCATCGATGATGCACTGCGCGGTCAAAACTCATCTTTCAGAGAAGCTCTGAATAATATGGCAGTAGCCAATAAAATATTAAGCAATAAACCGGACGCTGGGAATTTTACCTATGAAGAATCGGAGGGATACCGGGACTTTTCATTTAACAATAAAAAAATCGTCTTAGCGATCCAAGACTCGGTAAATTTCACAGCTGGCAGTGTGGATTCCTTATCTAGCTTTAGTCTAAAAAGATTTGGAAGTCAGTACTTTAAGATCAATACGAACGACCCTTTCAAAATTGAGTTAGAAAACTTGGGCGGTCCGCCATCTGACTTAAATTTAAACGTTATCCAGAAGACAGTTTTCGGAGATTACCAGGTCTCCTCAGGAAACACTCAAAATATTATTCTCACTGATGAGACAGAATGGATTTATGCTGTTGTTGTCAGTCAAGATACAATTAAAAGCAATTGGGACTTCAAATTACAATTTTCTGATGCTGGAGAGCAACGCACATTAGAAGAGCAGGGTTTTCTTTTAAGCAATGCCTACCCGAATCCATTCAATAGTATGATTAATTACCAGTTAATCGTATCAGAAAGACAAAATATTTCTATTTCTATAGTCGATATTCTTGGTCGAAGAGTGCAATTAATTCGGAAGGGAATTCACCAGGAAGGTAATTATAATTACCAATGGAGTGGTCATTCTGATACGGGTAAGGCGGCTAGTTCAGGAACTTATTATATAGTGGTCAGAGGTAAAAATCACCAACAATGGAAGCGTATTACGTTAGTGAAATAAATTTATTCATGAATCCTTTTCCACAAAATTCTTGAGAGAATCATTGGAATGTAATGCATATAGATTTTCATATCCCCCAACAAATTTCCCATTAATCACAATTTGAGGAACCGTTCTTCCTCCTGTCTTATTCTGCAGATCTATCCTTGTCATACCACTTTTCTCAATGTTAATCTCGTTGTATTCGAAACCATAGTGTTCCAGCAAGCGTTTGGCAGCTGAACAGTACGGGCAATATGTTATTGTATAGATATCTATCATTGTCTCAACTCCAATAATAAGTTAAAATGATCGAAATAAGAATATGGTTACTGAAGATCTGCGAATTTTTCAGTATACTCAAGAAGTTTGGACGTTATGCCCGGTTCGGTCAGGGAATGACCGGCATCCTGTATCAAATGGAAATCAGCTTCCGGCCATACCTTATGAAGATCCCAGGCAGAGATCATCGGGCAAACCACATCATATCGACCTTGAACTATTACGGCAGGTATGTGGCGTATTCTGTCAATATTTTCTAATAATTGTGATTCCGGATCAAACCAACCTCCATGAACAAAATAATGACATTCAATTCTTGCAAATGCTTCAGCAAATTTATTCTTAGCAAATCTTTCAATGATTTCAGGTGTCATTAAGAGTTTACTGGTACTTCCTTCCCATATACTCCAATTGCGGGCTGCTTTCATTCTAACGTCACGATCTTCACTTGTGAGTGCTTCGTAATAGCTCGAGAGCAGATCACCCCGTTTATGAACGGGTATCGGTTCCAGAAATTGTTCCCAGACATCCGGATAAAACCGATCTGCCCCGGATTGATAAAACCATACCAGTTCTTCACTCCGAAGTAAAAAAATACCGCGCAGGATCAATCCGCTGCAGCGGGTCGGATGTGACTGACTGTATGCAAGCGCTAAAGTACTACCCCAACTGCCTCCGAAGACATCCCATTTTTCAATTCCTAATTTCTCCCGGATTTTTTCAATATCAGAAACCAGATCCCAGGTTGTGTTTTCCTTTAATTCGGCAAATGGCGTACTTTTCCCGCAGCCTCGTTGTGAAAACAGGACTACATGCCAATTTTTAGGATTAAAATACTGGCGATAAACGGGTTCTATTCCCCCCCCGGGTCCACCATGCAAGAATACGACCGGTTTTCCATCAGGATTGCCAGCTTGTTCGACGTGGATTGTATGTAAATCTGAAACTTTCAGATAAAATTCATTAAAAGGTTCGAGCGGTGGGAATAGTTCCATCCAATCTAGTCTCCTTAATTTATTTTCCGTACGATAGTTCAGATTACAATAAATAAGTTTAGCTAAGCAAGGAAAAGAAGATTAATAATTGATGCCATTTAATCAAAACTTGTAGATTGGTCAATAGGTCTTACGAATAAAAATCATCCAATATGAAGTTTGCACCCAAATATATTCTCTGTCATTATGCGGAGATCGGACTAAAAGGAAAAAATAGGAGTTTTTTCGAAGTCTTGCTTGTGGAGAATATTCGCAAATCCATTCAGAGTATTTATCCGGATTGTATTAATGAGATAACGCGCCCCAGGGGTCGTATAATTATAGAATTATCAAACAAAGGGACAACAAATTTCCACCCAATTTTGAAATTATTAGAAAATGTCTTTGGTATTGCATACATGGCTCCTGCAATAAAAACTGAAGCAGATATTCACAAAATCAGTTCAACCCTTGCTCGAACAATAGCTGATGAAAATTATGATTCCTTTCGGATCACTGCTAGAAGAGCCCATTCTGAGTTTCCTTTCTCTTCTCAGCAAATAAATGAGGTTGTTGGAGCCTACATTGTTGAAAAATTTCATAAACCAGTTAATCT
>JAZGBQ010000136.1:0-5737 GCA_036476435.1 Fidelibacterota bacterium | reverse complement strand
GTATCCCATAGATTTGGCTTCATCAGCGCTTGTGGCAATTTTACCGAAACCAATGGTTTCAAAAGCCTTTTGAATTACCTGGAACATGTTTAAACGACCTTTATTACCTGAGTTTTTCATAAGGTTGAGGATCAATCGCAGATTGCCTCCCCAGCCCGGGATCAGACCAACACCCACCTCAACAGCGCCAATATAGAGTTCAGCTGCTGCGATCCGGTGTGCCGCAGGGGCACTGATCTCAAATCCTCCGCCTAACGTGAGATGAAAAGGGGCAGCCACTACCGGAGCTTTAGAAAAACGTATCCGCTGTGAAAGATCCTGGAACAATTTCAAAATGGATGCCAATCCTTTCCAATCTTTGTTGTCACAATATTTTAGAATACCAGCAATATTAGCCCCAGCACAAAAATTCTGGCCCTGGTGCCCGATGACCATGGCTTTGAAATCACCTTTGTCAAGTAGGTCCATTCCTTCCGTGACCGTTTGAATAATTGATCCATCAATTGGATTAAGTACTGGCTGTAAAATTGAATGGAATTCCACATTCAGAATTCCGTCCCCCAGGTCGATCAGGCTGGCACTCCAGTCTCGTTTGATCAATTTCCCTTTAGATTTCTCCAGTGTGAGGTTTATGGTTTTATCACTGACAGGAACATTTTCCATTTCTTTTGAATTCATATTGAAAAATCTTTTTTCACCATCTTCCAGTACGTAAAAATTCTCCTGGCCTGAATTGACCATATTCATGACCCACGGTGGAACACTTTTTCCTTCATCTGTCATTCTGTTCACTGAGCGGCGTACACCAATGGCATCCCAGGTCTCGAATGGACCCATTTCCCATGCAAAGCCCCATTTCATGGCATTGTCAATATTCACAATATCATCACTGATCTCTGGAATTCTGTTGGCTGCATAAATCAAAGTTCTGGCAAGAATCTCCCAAAAGAAATGCCCGGCCTTATCGTCACTGTAAGCAATCGCAGCAATCTTTTCACCTGTAACTTTGTGCTCTTTAGCAAGGCGGAATCCGTCAAACTGAACCTTTTTCATTGGACCATATTCGCCAGTCTTAAGATCAACCGAGTAAATGGTTTTTCCATCCTTTCGGTAGAATCCGGCCTTTGATTTTTGACCGAGTCGGCCGTCGTCGATCAGAAGTTGAAGAATTTCAGGGATTTTAAAAATATCACGTTCTTCATCCTCTTTACCACGATCATAGCTGCCTTTTGTTACATGGGCGATAGTATCCAGACCCACGATGTCCGCTGTTCTGAATGTTGCGCTCTTAGGTCGCCCGACAATCGGTCCAGTCAGTTTATCCGCTTCCTCAACGGTCAGACCCATTTGCAGTGCAAGTTTCATTGTAGTCATGATGCCGTAAGTACCGATCCGGTTGCCAATAAAGTTGGTAGTATCTTTGGCATGAACGATACCTTTCCCAAGCACATTTTCTCCGAATTCAGCCATAGTTGAATAAACCTCATCTGCCGTGTATTCACTGCGAATAAGTTCCAGCAGGCGCATATAACGCGGAGGATTAAAAAAGTGCGTGACCATAAAACGTTCTTTTACGGATTTGGGGAAGGCGGTGGTCAGATCAGCAAGTGGTATACCAGATGTGTTGGAGGTAATGATGGCTGATGCTTTAAGGAAAGGGGTTACCTTTTGATATACCTTGTGTTTAATGTCAAGCTGTTCTGCCACCGCTTCCACAATCCAATCCGCTTCTTTAATTTTCTCCAGGTGATCATCATAATTACAAGGGGTGATCAACGTTGTGTTCTTCGGATTATACAGTGGTGCTGGTTTAAGTTTTGTTAGCGTCTCAATCCCTTTCTGCGCAAGTTCCTGATTGATGTCAAATAAGTAGGAAGGAATGCCGACGTTGGCTAGGTGTCCGGCTAATTGAGCGCCCATTACCCCGGCACCAAGAACGGCTACTTTTTCAATTTTCTGTGACATTTATAAATACCCCGCTTAGTACACTTTGTTACGCTCGTCTGATAATAGTTGCGATGCCCTGTCCGCTGCCAATGCACATAGTAGCAAGACCGGTATGGGTATCCTGTTGCTCCATAACATTAATCAGGGTTGTAATGATTCGGGCTCCGGAGCATCCCAGTGGATGTCCAATGGCTATTGCGCCACCATTCAAATTAATTTTGTTTATGTCCCACCCGCCTTCCTGAATTACATACAAGGATTGTGCGGCAAAGGCTTCATTCAATTCAATGGTCTCAATATCTGCCATGGACAGGCCTGCCTTTTTCAGTGCTTTTTCAGTAGCTGGTATGGGACCCATGCCCATTTTGGTCCAATGAACCCCCGCAACCGCTCTGCTGATGATCTCGGCGCGAACGGGAAGTTTATGTTTTTTTGCAAAATTTTCACTGGTGACTAAAATAGCTGCAGCACCGATGGAGATCGGGCTGCTGGTTGCGGCGGTGACACTTCCATTTTCTATGAAAGCAGGGCTTAACGACTGTATCTTTTCTATATCTGGTTCTCGCGGCCCTTCGTCTTTTTCAATTATAATATCGTCGTAGGTAGTAATTGGAACAATTTCATTTTTGAATTTCCCGTTCTTATGAGCTTTTAACGACTTTTTATGAGAATCCATTGCGAATTCTTCCTGGGCAACCCGGGTAATATTCCCTTCGCGCGCCAGGTTTTCAGCGGTTTCGCCCATGCCGATATAATAGTCCTGTTCGGCAAGGTCGGGGTGAAAATCCGGCGCAAATCCACCCATGGGTACAGAGAACATATCCTCGACACCCACCGCAATCCCCGCATCAATATCTCCTACCTCGATAGAAGTGCTTAATTGATGCACTGCATCCATGGAAGATCCGCAGAATCGATTGACCACTTTTCCGGCTGTTTCCAACGGCAATCCCGCTAATATTGCAACGGATCGCGCCATAATCATTCCCTGAGGTCCTTCAGGAAAAGCACAACCCAGAACAACATCTTCGATGGTTTTGCGTTTCAGATCATTATTCCTTTTTAACAATGCTATTACGACCTGGGCTGCCAGGTCGTCAGGTCTGATATCGATCAGGTTCCCGTTTTTTACACCAACTGGGGATCTGACTGCATCGATTATAACCGATTTATTCATATTCATCCCGTTTCCCGCTTAAAATGGATAAGCCTGTTTACTATATACAAAGTCTGCAATACTGCGTTTCATGCGAATAATATCAATCTTCGGTAGCATGCGCTTCTGGAATTCACGTAACCTGTCGATGACGTTTGAAGGTAAATGTCCTTTATATATACCGTTCATACCGGTTAAAGCCAGGTTAAGTAAATTGATTGACACTTCCGCGGAAAAGACCTTGGCAATATTTATCGGAATTATCTTCTCTGCATCGGGCTGATCCATCAGGTGAACGCGCCCGATAGTGCTTTCTGCAGTGTACAATGCAGTAAATATATTCGCCAGGATTTCTGTGAGCTGTTGTTCATGACGCAGATCCTGACCATATTCACAAAGGGCATCATGAAAGAGTGTCAACGCGAGCCGTTTTCCGGTTTCCAAAGCTGTTGCTTCATGGGCAAGAATTCCGAATTGGCTGAGACCGGGATCATCTGTCAGAAATGCATCAATTCCACGAATACTTTCACTGATAGGCAGATCCTCCATCAATGCTTTTTTCATCATATAACCGGTGATGATCTGACGGTTGATCTCATTGGTTCCTTCCCAGATCCTGTCGATCCGTGCATCACGGTAGGCGCTCGCCATAGGATATTCCTCTATGAAACCGTAACCACCCAATATTTGAACTGCCTGGTCTGCTGTTCGGCCATACACTTCACTGCCATACACTTTTGCCATGGAAGCCTCTATCGCATAGCGCTCCATGGCTTCGCCCATCTGGATATAATAATCATCAGCTTCGGTATCAATAGAGTTTATCTCATCCTGGATCAATCCGATTGTACGATATATCATGCTGTCGGATGAGAAGGACTCAATCACCATATCGGCTACTTTCCCCTTGATGGCATCGAAATATGCGATGGGTTGACCAAACTGACGGCGTTCCAGGGCATATTTCACACTTTCGGTAATAAGCGCTTTGCAGCCCCCCAGGTCTGCAGCTGCAAGTTTGAATCGTCCCAGGTTGAGGGCGTTGAACGCTATAGTGGCTCCTTTGCCCACTTCGAAGAGGAGATTTTCGGCAGGAACCTTGGCATCCTTGAAAATCAGGGAGGTGGTGGATGACCCTTTCATCCCCATTTTCTTTTCCTCTGCTCCAATATCAAAACCCGGAGTATTCCTTTCAACTATGAAGGCGCTGAATTTTTCTCCGTCAACTTTTGCAAATACCGTGAACACTTCTGCCCAGCCCCCATTGGTAGTGAAAATCTTCTCTCCGTTAAGGATATAGTATTTACCATCTTTACTTAATACAGCCTGTGTGATTCCTGACAAAGCATCCGATCCGGCAGAAGGTTCGGTAAGACCATAAGCACCTACCCATTCCCCTGCTACGATCTTCGGTAAGTACTTTTCTTTTTGTTCCTTGGTCCCGAACCATGCAATAGGTAAGCTGCCAATACCCGTCTGGACTGAAAAGGTCGTAGTAAAAGAACCGCAAAATCCCTGCGAAAGAGATTCAACAACGATTGCTGAAGTAATTTTATCCAGTTCCATGCCACCGTATTCTTCCGGGATGTCTACGCCGAGTAATCCCAGTTCACCCATTTCCTTTAATAATTTCAGGCTCAGTTCTTTATTGTATTTTTCGAGTTCCGATTTATTGGATCGGATCCTGTCCGTAGCAAAAGCACGAACCAATTGCTCAATTTCCTTGTGCTCTTCGGAAAATTGTTCACGGGAAAAAATGGATGACCCTGCGATTGATTCTACAAGGAATCTTCCCCCGGTTTTTGAGCTTGATCTAAGCTCATTCATCAGTTCTCCCCTTCTTGCGTTTTCTTTTTCAGGCCAGCCAGAATGAATTCTATCAATGTATCCATATATTCACGGGCAGTTACACCATGAGTATCAAAGAGTGTGAACCAGTTCGTCGCCTCAATATTTACCATTATGGATAATGCAGCAATTCGAATATTAATGTCCTTGAATTCACCATTGTTCACACCATGGGATAGAATACCTTCCAGCAAAAGTGTGAATTCAGTATAGACCTGCTGAAACTTTTCTTTGAAATCCATATCACGGGCTGCCATGGACCAGAATTCAACTAAAGCTTTAAATACAGTCGGATTATTTTCATATTGTTGATTGAAGTAGTGAAATAGTTCCCGCAATTGATCAGACGCCGGTATGTCTTCTTCAACTATGTGGTTTAAGACAACGCTGTAGTTTGCCACCCAATAGTTTACCAGCGAGAGATAGACCTCTTTTTTGGACTTATAATACCAGTAAATGGCACCCTTGCTCAGGTTAGAGGCTTTAACAATATCATCCATTCGGCTACCATGATAACCTTTTTCCACAATTACCTTTAAAGCCGCAGACAGTATTTGCTCTTTGCGGCTGTCTTGCTTTGATTTATCCATAAAATAAACCGACTGGTCGGTTTATTTTATGGATATTTCGTTCTTAATACAAGAATTATTTAACAAAAGTCTTACTGATAATATGATGTTCTGTGAATCTGCAATTATTTAAAAAATATTGTGTAAAGAAGGAATTTTTAAGTTTTCTGTGTAATTTTATTAGTTGATTTAACAGGATTTACTTAATTAAAGGCAA
>JAZGBQ010000135.1:0-24212 GCA_036476435.1 Fidelibacterota bacterium | reverse complement strand
GTACTCAGAGTACCCTTAAAATAGGATCTGATCCAGGAATCCCACATTTTCACCGGGTACGAAGTAGTCACCGGTAAATGTACGTTATAATCAAGCTTGGAATAGTAACCGGCGGTTGCTTCCGGGTTCAACCTGGTAATTCTTGATAGGTCATCAAAAAATTTGAAAAACCATTGAAACTTGTACAACGCTCCAAGGATAGCCCTGCTACTCTTAAAGGCGCCATATAAATGGGGTTCGGACAGGTTGGGTTGATCCTCCAGGATTCGAAACCTCATTGTATTGGGATCAATAGTGGAAATTGTCAGGAATGAGTATTGTCGAAAATTTTTCTTTGCCTGATTATAGGCTGGCTGCAACTCCCTGATTATGGAATTCTCCAGCAAAAGCGCTTCAGTCTCATTTTCGGTTGTTGCCCAGGATATTTTATATACAAGGCTGACCAGCTGATTCAATTTATAATTTGCGTTATTACTGTTTATACGGGTGTATGATTGGATCCTTGCACGCAAATTTACCGATTTTCCAACATACAGCATGGTGCCCAGTTCATCATACATTTTATAGATACCGTAACCAGTTGGAATCGAATTGAAAAAATTTTTATCAAAGCGATCCTTTAATGGATTGTTACCGATGAATAGCGTCTTCTGACGAGGATTTGGCATTTCCCTCCAGTTATACTTATTTTACTCTGACTTTTGTGCTACTATAAATTATTCTGTCTGTGATTGTTTGATCTCAAAAGCATGTCATTAATTTACATGAATCATGAATAATTACTCTTTAACTATAAGCTGGTTTTAACCTAATTTGTTCTCAGGTATGATGTTCACTTTGATGACTACCGGTTTTATTTAATCTGTCATGAATTACTTTCAGCATGGTGAATTCAGACAAAATTCTGTTTTTAGGATGAGGTCAAATGTTTCTTGAGTTCAAAGATGTAGCTTCGCAAAAACTTATAGCGGCTCGCAAACGCTTTTTCAGCAGATATCCGGATGTATTCACAAAAATGTATAAATTTACAAGGGCTAAGACCGCCCAAGCCCTTGGATACTATCCTTATTTTCCTAAAATAGAGAAATCAGATGCAACCGAGGTCACCATTGATGGCCAGCAAAAGATAATGCTCGGATCCAACAATTACCTTGGGCTGACCAATCATCCGCTGGTGATTGAAGCCGGTGTTAAAGCTATGAAAAAATTTGGTGTGGGATTGACCGGAAGTCGATTCCTAAATGGGAATATGACCCTGCATGAAGAGCTGGAAGACCGGCTGGCCGAATTTGTCGGAAAAGAAAAAGCGTTGGTTTTTTCTACGGGATTTGGAGTCAACCTTGGCGTGATCGCCGCCGTTGTAGGTCCCGGCGATGTAATGCTTAGCGATGAGCTGAATCATGCTTCAATTGTAGACGGAGGAAAATTTTCAAGAACCAGGATCATTCGATTTAAGCATAACAATATCGAAGACCTGGAAAAACGTCTTGCCTCAATAGGCAAGGAAAAGGGCTGTTTTTTAGTTGCCGACGGGATTTTCAGTATGGAAGGGGACATATTCAATTTGCCTGAGGTGGTGAAAATCAATAAAAAATACAATGCCCGGATCATGATAGATGATGCTCATTCAACGGGAGTTTTAGGTCCCAATGGAGAAGGAACCGCAGCACATTTCGGTCTTGTTGACGATGTAGACCTTATCATGGGAACATTCAGTAAATCACTGGCAGGTGTAGGCGGCTATATTGCCGGTGAGGAACCGATCATAGATTACCTTAAACATCATGCCCGGACCATGATTTTCACCGCATCCCTGCCGCCAGCCAATGTTGCCACCGTTATGAAAGCCCTCGAGATTATACAAAAAGAACCGGAACGCAGGAAACTGCTCTGGGAAAATGCGAATTATATGAGTAAAAATTTAAGGCAAATGGGATTTGATATCGGAAATTCGACCACGCCCATTATTCCCATTATCATAGGTGAGGATATGAAAACGTTCCAGGTCTGGAAAGGGTTACTGAAACGTGGAGTTTATACGAATCCGATCATATCACCCGCAGTACCGGCCCGTAGAGGTCTTTTACGTACAAGCTATATGGCCACCCACACGCGTGAACAACTTGACTACTGCCTGGAACAGATCTACAAAGTCGGGAAAAAACAAAAAGTTATCGAAATGGATTGATGAGTGGATAGTTGATTCACTGATCCAATCTATGACCTGCATAAGTCCCAGCAACAATAAATTAGAGAGAATAAATGACATCCGGCATTAAACGTGTGGTACTGGTCACGGGTGCCTCAAGAGGCATCGGCCGGGCCTGTGCACGTCATCTTGCTGATAACAACTATATCGTTTATGGTGCCAGCAGAAATCCCGGAACTGACCCGGATCAAAAATCCCCGAACAATTTCTACAGCATCCGGATGGATGTAAATGATTCCGAATCAGTCCGGGTAGGTATCCGAAAAATCATCTCGGAACAGGGACAGATTGATGTTCTCATTAATAACGCTGGTATTGTTGTCGCCGGTTCCCTGGAACAGACAACGTTAGATGAAGCTAAACTCCAATTTGAAACCAATTTCTTTGGGATGGCACGTGTCTGCCAGGCTGTGCTTCGACACATGCGCGACAAGCATTCCGGGTTGATAATCAACATAAGCTCCATTGCCGGTTTAATTGGATTACCGTACCAGGGATTTTACAGTTCTTCAAAATTTGCCATAGAAGGATATTCCGAAGCTTTGTCAAAAGAGGTTCACTCATTCGGAATAAAGGTCGTCATCGTAGAACCGGGTGATCATGACACGAACCAATTGGATCACCGTATTACCATCAAAGATGCCAATACGGACCCTGATTATAGTACCCGGTTCAAGTCGACGATGGATGCAATTTACAAGGATGAGACCTCCGGTGACGATCCGCACCGGCTTGCTGTTCGAATACTAAAAATAATCCGTTCAAAAAGACCCCGGTTACGCTACGTTATCGGACCGAAATCAAACCTGCTCGCAGTGCTCGTAAAAAAAATTATTCCCGGACGCTGGTTTGAAAAAATCATGATCAGCCATTACAAATCATAAATCCAAAAAGTCCCTTGAGGGCTGACCGTAGGGGAGGCTGATGCTATTCTGCCAAGAGAACAGCACCAGCCTTTGTATCAGGATCAAAATTCGTAGTTGAATCCCATAATTACCTGATTAGTGGTAATCATCTCATTCACACCATCAGGTGCATAATCATCCCAGGAATCACGATCCCACGTTTTGTGGATGTAGGTAAAGTCAACGTTAATATTCCTGTCTATTCTAAAACTTAAGCCTCCGGACAGCTGTTCTTTATCCCAGGCTGTATCACCATCTTTAAGGGGTGACGGGATGATCGAGTAACCGCCCCGAATTAGGCTGTTTATCTGGTCCAGTTTGAATTCCACACCAAATCTATACTCTATAGTAGGTTGATAATTAAAAACTATCTGGCCGTTCTCATACAGCAGGTCCTGGTAATCCTGTTCACCTAATTCTGAATTATCCACTTGAAACCTCGTCTGGGACCAGTCACGGTATCTTCCGGAGGCCGCCAAAACAATCTTCGGGCTGTCGTAAGCCAGGCCAAAATCGAAGTAAAATGGAGTGGTAACATCGTAGCTCCAGTGTCCTGAGCTGGACGTGGAGTCCAGATAGCCATCATCAAACCAGAGTTCATCAGACATACTGTGAACCTCATCTACTGAGAAACTGGATGGGGATGTGATCACGGCGCCGACCTTCAGGGTCTTATTCAGTTCAACGATACCACCTAATTTTAAACTTAACGCAGCGGTCTCGGTCTGCAGCACCTGAAAAACATCGTATTCGTCGAAATCACCGGGATAATCCGTATAAATGTTATCACTGTCAGTTTGTGAAAATAGATAGCGATATTCTTCACTTCCGGTGAGATATGAAGCCGTTACGCCCAGCGTGAAATTAGATGCGAGCATGACAGCTCCACCCAGGCTCCATTGGTGGAGCCCACCTTCTGTTGACACGTGTCCAAACCGATTAACATCGCGATCAAAAGGATAAAACTCAATCACGCCGTCGTCCTCGTCCTCGATCTCAAAGCCCAGATCGTTGGACAGCGAGCTGTACCCATCAAACAGTAGCACATCATCATTATCAAGAATTCGATTATATCCGAAGGCCAGGACAAACCTGCCCTGACTGGTGGGCAGGGGAATTGCGATACCCAGTGAATTAAGCCGGGTAAAAGTTTGGTCATTGGATGTCAGACTGCCGCGATAACTGGCCTCATTCATAAATCTCAAATGAGATAATCCAATTTGGAATGTATTTTCGTTTACCGTTCCCAATCCTGCCGGATTCCAGTAAATGCTGCTGTAATCACCATCCAGGGCCGTGTAAGCACCACCCATTGCAAGGGGCCGCGTTCCAAATCCGGATTCATTTTCAAGCAGGTGGATCGCGTCATAGGCCCCCTGTCCATGTAAGGTGACTGATACTGTCAGTAACAATCCAATGATCCCATAATTAAGTCGTTTATGCATATTCATGATAGCATTCCTTTTTTAGTCTGATTCAGGACCTTTTTCGTCCGCTTCTTCTGGACGAGGCTTTGCCTGATTTAGTGCTCGATGTTTTTTTCAAAGAGCTTCTTGATTTTGATGCTCCTGTTCGGCGTGAACTGCTGGAAATATTTTTGGATACACTTCCTTTATTTTTCTTCATTACTCTGCTTTTACTTTGACCAGGGCGATTTTTCCTGATCTGTATCTTGCTCTTATCCAGCCTGGCATAGATCTTTTTTGCCCTTTCGGAAAGTGATGGTGAATCTTTCTTCCGTACGCTGCTTTTATTTCTGTTAAGCTTCCTCTTTTCACCAGAACCGGTATTTTTTGAACGATCGGTCGAGGTAAGGAGTTGACGTGTTATCCTGGAGTTCTTTCTAACGGATCGCTTTTTACCCGTTGATTTCCTTCCCTTTGAATCTTTGCTCCGCGATCCGGTCGACCGTGTTATGTTCCCAGAGTTGTTATTTCGATTCCTGGTCTTTCGAGAATCCTGCACTGCTTTACCGGATCTGCCTTTGCGATCCTTGTTACTTCTGCGGATCTTGGTGCCGCGGTCATTCTGTTTTTTAGTACCCCGGTTCTTATATTCTTTCGAATTCGGGTTACTCCTCGAGACCGGTTTCCGTCTTATTTTCACACCACGACTTTTGCTGTCGTCATCTTTGGAACGGATCTGCCCATCATCGCCGGATTCAGATCCTCTGTTATTCCTGCGATCTCCCCGTCCTCCAGTCCGGTGGACCAGTTCGCTGCCGCGTCGGCCCCAGTCCCTTTTCTTAAAAGGACCTGCCTTTGAATGTTTCCAACCCCTAGACCCATAAGCCCAGCCGCCGTAGTAATAATCACTGTGATGATAGCCTGAATATCCCCAGGAATTATACCAGGGATCATTATAATACCCGAATCCGTATCCATGTCCATATCCATATCCATACCCGTACCCGTACCCATACCCATAATCCCATGGATCGTAATATCCATACCCCCAAAAGGGGTCATTGTATCCTATCCACCGCGGTCCCCAGCGATACGGACGTCCCCAGGAGAATCCCACGTAGACGTTGTAATCATGATGATCACAAAAGATCGGATCATTATAGCACCAGTGATCTAAGGGATCGTAATAAACATATTCCGTTTCTGTAACAATTACGACTTCATCCGGTTGCAGGCTGAATCCTTGCGCATAAGCTTCCAGTTCAGCTGAATCGGAAGACGTAATTGCATAACCGCTGCTGTCGGATTCAAATGAATTTTCAGAATAAAGTGAGTCACTATTCAGAAACACATCATTATCATTATCATTATCCTGAACTCGGACCGGGTAGCGATAGGTTTTAACTCTTTCTTTTACCACGACCTTCCTTTGAACGGCAAACTGCGTATAACACCCTTGCAGGGTAAAGATGGCGGCAATGCTAAAGATGAGCAATGGATTTATTCTGTTTCTTTTCATGATATTTCCTGTTAATTCTTTCAATTCTTACAATCCTCAGCTTAATAATACACAAATGTTGTGCCAAAAAACAGATATGCTTAACACATTTTTCTATATGATTATATTTAAAGGACTTAAGCTAGAATAGCAGTTAGGAGGGAATAGTGATTTTCACAACATTGTAAACTAATATTACATATAATATGTAAACAATGTTTACTATTCTATGCTGTAACGCTTCATCTTCTTATACAATCCGGGACGACTCAGGCCCAAGACAGAAGCTGTCTTACTTATATTATGGTTATACCTGCTTAAAATCCGAATGATTTGATCTTTCTCGAGGGCTTCGGTTGCCTGTTTCAAGGAACTGTACTGGCTGTCGGCCTGGGGCTGGTGTTGGTTTTGGAAGAAGTCATCCACGCGAAAATGTTCTTTACCTATCTGTACTTCTTCATCCACCAGGACCAGGGCCCGTTCAATGAGGTTTTCCAATTCCCTGACATTTCCCGGATATTCAAGCGATAAAAGATAGGCAATCGCCTCGCTGGACAATCCCTGGCACTTCTTTCCTAATTTGACGGATGATTTTTTTAAAAAATAGTCGGCCAGGAGCGGTACATCCTCAATTCTTTCGCGCAGCGGTGGAATGTGGATGGGAAATACATTTAATCGATAATATAGATCTTCGCGGAATTGTCCCTGCTGCATGGCAGCTGTCAGGTCACGGTTGGTTGCTGATATTACGCGCACATCGACCTTTACCACCTGCTCTGAGCCCAGTGGATGAAACTCACCGGACTGCAGAACCCGAAGCAGTCGTTGTTGAAATGCCTGGGATGTATCGGCCAGTTCATCAAGGAAAACAGTGCCATTATCCGCAATTTTAAAAAGACCTTTCTTGTCATCAACCGCATCGGTGAAGGCGCCTTTTACGTGTCCGAATAATTCACTTTCCAGGAGTGTGTCCGGCAGGGCCGAGCAATTCTGGGCAATAAACATTTCATCCTTTCGGGGGCTGTTGAAATGAATCACCCTGGCAATGACATCCTTTCCGGTGCCTGTTTCTCCGGTTAGAAGTACCGTGGTGTCCGTATGAACGACCTTCTTAGCAAGGTCCAGTACCTTTTTGATCGCCGGACTTTCACCGATCACAGTATCAAACGTGAACTGTTTTTCCACTTCCCGTTTTAAATAAACATTTTCTTCGCCCAACTGCCGATTGATGTTACTCAATTCTCTGACCAATCGCCGATTCTCCTGGATCAGGTCATATCGCTCGGCAGCCCCTTTCGCAATAGCAACAATATTTTCCGGTTCCCAGGGCTTCTGGATATAATAATAGATCTGCCCGTTATTGATCGCCTCTATGATAGCTTCAATATCCGAATACCCGGTTATGAGGATCCTTGCAGAATCAGGCTGAATTTTCATTGCATTCTGAAAAAATTCGACCCCCGACATTCCCGGCATTCGCTGATCGGCAAAGATCACTGAGATCTCCTGTTCTCTAAGGATCTCCAAACCCGATCTTGCATCCAGCGATAACAATACTTCAAAATGATCCCTCAAGGAACGTTTCAGGGCATTTAGCACCGACTGTTCATCATCGATGATCAATAGCTTTGGTTTTAGCCCGTCACCCATGAATTCTTCACTTTTTTTCTGCTTTTAAATTAGAAGCTGTTTTCGGTTTGGAACTTGGATTATCTGTTGGCAGCGAGATTGTGAATTCAGTTCCATTCTCAGCACTGCTGGTAGCAGTTATATTCCCTCCATGCTGTTGTATAATACCAAAACTGATGCTTAATCCTAGTCCTGTTCCCTGACCCACCGGTTTCGTTGTAAAGAATGGTTCAAACAGTTTTTTCAGATTTTCCGGTGCGATACCCTCACCATCATCGCGTATCGATACCAGGATAAGATCAGCGTCCAGTCCTGTCTTTATCCAGATATTCCCCTTACCAGGAATTGCCTGTACAGAATTCATCAGTAAATTGAGGAATACCTGGTTCAGCTGCCCGGGCATGCAATTGATCTCCGGAATATCTCCAAGATCCAGATGAAGTTTAATTCGATCATCCATTTCCTTTTCCAGCAGCATTATGGTTGCGTTCAATCCATCGTGCAGATCGGCCTGCTTGTATTCCGCTTCATCCAGCCTAGAAAAATTCCGTAGACTTGTCACAATGTCTTTCACCCGGTTACTGCCTTCCACACTTTCCGCTATCAGTTTATCAATATCTTCACGCAGGCTCTCCAGGTTTGTCCCAGCCCCGGAACGTGCCCCGGGGTCAGCATTATTCCCGGATAACAGTGAACGGTATTTTTGAAGTTCCTTCATATTGGCGTAAATGAAACTGATGGGATTATTCAGCTCGTGGGCGATCCCGGCCACCAACAGACCAAGGCTTGACATTTTTTCACTCTGAATGAGCTGGGACTGGGTTTCTTTCAACTCGGAAAATAAGCGTTCCAGCTCGTTATTCTTTGATTCTAATTCCTGAATATAATGTTCACGGATCCTTGCTTCGGTAACTTCCTCAGTTAACCGCTTTGTTTCATCAATGAAGTTGTTATTCTCCACCGCCAGGGCCGCCTGGTTGGCCAGGGTCATAAGCAAGGTCACGTCATCCGGACGGTAAACCTTGGAAACAGATGTACGCGCCCCCAGGCAAAGCAGCCCGAACAGTTTATTCTTCCTGGCAACAGGAATTATCAGGTCGACATTCATAGCCGAGAATGACTGGAAATCCTGTTTTATCTTCGCTTCATTCAAAACCGGGAGCGTCAGGCATGACCGTACCTGATCCTCAGTAAGTTGAGGGATTCCGGCAGCTTTCAGTTCCTTTGATCCGGAACGATACAACTTGCCGGGATTCACACCGCTGAACTGCTGGAAGGCGCAAAATGCAAGTCGCATGGTTCCATATATCATTGAAACCAACTGTTCAAATAATTCCGGGTTGTCGTGAATAAATATGATCTGCTTGGAAAAGCGGTGCAGCGCCTGGCGGTACTCATACCGTTTGAGATTCACCTGCCGGATCTTCTCTGAAAATCCCATCACGCCGATAATCACGACCACTAACAGTATGATCTGGTTGGCTAGTTGGTCGAAAGTCGGTCGACCGCGCATCAGCTCTGCCATCAAATAGAATAAAATCATCATGATAATAATAAAAATAGCCGTCTGGCTGCCGGCCCAACCGTACCGCTTGATGGCGAGCGAAACAAAGGCTCCCATTATACCGATGAGCAGAGCGGTCAAAAGAAGATTCCAGCCGACACCCTCTTTCCCTGCCAGGTTTTTTACGTATAGCTTCCCGAGCAGGATGGCGCCAATGATACCGGTGGTTTCCTGGATAGTATACAGGGAATCCGGGTGCAGTTGCTCCATTGCGATCTCACGGCCGGAAGGGAATCGTACGGTAACCGCACAGGTCAGGGAGTCAGGTAAACCAAAATGGACAATTGATTCACTGATGGATAAATAACCAGTTCCACCGGAGATCTCCCGGTAACCCAGTAATTCCCTGGTCTCATTTGTATTGTCACCGTGAGCATATAACCAGATTTTTGTGCCGACGGCATCACGATTGCTTTGTACCCCAGAAAGTTTAAAACGGATATAATGCCCTTTTGTCAACGGATTGACCAGCAACAGGCTGGAAGTGTCCTTGTTAGCTATGAAAATATCGAGATCACCGTCGTTCTCCAGGTCTGCGACAGCGGCCCCGGTGCTGTAATTCCTTAAAGGTCTACCACCACCTGCAGCAACATCCTCCTGGTAGACCAGGTCGAACCTTGTCCCGCCCTGATTCAGGAATAGCTGGTTGGGACCGATATTTGTAAAAAGGACATCCTGAAACCCGTCATTATCAAGGTCAGCGATCAATCCTGAATAGCTGGGATACATGTTGAGTAATCCAAACGCTGCCGTTCCATCCCTGAATATCCAGGTACTGTCGGCAGGATCAAAATCATTCAGATACAATTTACTGCGGCCGTCCCTATCCGTTACCAGTATATCCAGGTCGGCATCGTTATCAACATCACCAAAGCTCACGCCATTGGATGTAATGTCTTCCGAAAGATGCGCCAGGGGCAGGTGAATTCTTTCGAAATATTTTCCTTCGACATTACGGTAGAGCTCATCTTCGGCAAACCAGTTGCAAATATACAGATCAGGGTAGCCATCCTGGTCCAGGTCACCGAAGGCGGCTCCCTGGCTGGTGGACGCACTCACCAGGCGATAGGCGTCACTGACATCAGTGAAGCGACCTTGCCTGGTTTGCAGATACAGGACATTGCGCATATGTTCGTCGGTCAAAAAGAGATCCAGGTCGCCGTCACCATCGATATCCGACCAGATCCCCCCATTCCCGCCGCCGGGCGGTGTGATCCCCGCATATTCGGTTGACTCGTCAAATCTCAAACGGTCAATTTGACTGAAAAGACTCGTCGTCACACCCCAGCCAACGATCAATACGTCCTGAAAGCCGTCATTGTTGAAATCGGTTACACTGGCGCCCAATTCCAGGTTTTCCTGCCCGCGCGGCGCCAGATTGCCACCCAGACCCGATCGAATCGTACGGTCGCGGAAAGATTTGCCGGGTCCGCGATTAATGAACAGGCGATTGAGGTTCCTGAACCGTGTTACGTAAAGATCGGGCTTTCCATCACTGTTGATGTCCCTGAAAGCCACTCCATAAGCATCATCGAATTCAGGCAGGTAGTTCACTCCTGCGGTGCTTGTGAATAATTCATCTGCCCAGGAGCCATTCACCGTTTGCGAATGGAGTCCCGGAATACCGATCATGAACATCAGGATCGTCCCCAGAGCGAACGACCTGGTCATCCTGGTAAAATACAGCATGGTTTTTTTTACACGTTTCAAGTTAATGAATTCGATTTATGACCGGAGCTGTAATTTATTCACCCTTTATTCAATCCAAAAGCGTCATCGTCCATGTTAACAATGCGATTTTTTAAGAAATAATTCATTCGCAAGAAATTGATATTATTAAATCTTATAATTCCTTAAAATGTCCCGAAAATCATTACAAGTTATTACCAGGACAGCTTTCATGAATAACGAATTTTTAAATGAACCTGAATTCCAGGAATTGATCAGTGATTACCTGGATTACTTAAAATCTTCCCTGTCGTCGCTGAAAGAGAACCTCGGATCAAAGAACTTCAAAAAAATCCGCAAATTCGGTCATAACCTGAAAGGCACGGGAACCGGCTACGGTTATGCGGAATTCACCAAGATCGGTAAAACGATAGAACAGGCGGCAATTGATGAGAAAAGTGACTCGCTGACAGAATTACTGGACCAGTTTGATGCCATGGTCAACGAAGCCCATGAGCAATTTCATTCTAAACAGATAAATCTCATTTAATCACATATAACTTATTTATCTTTTTAGTCTGATAATTTATTAAATAGGTGAAACCCTCGAATAATAATTGGGGGGTTTTGCTTACTACTATTCTAAAATCAATGTTGTTATTAATTCTTTTTGGTTAATAAACAGCGTTATTAAATCTTCTGACAAGCGTGTACATATCATCACTAACATAATTGTATTCCACACTGTGAGGGCCTCCTAATGCTTTTCCCGTATAAACCAGGATACCGTCTGTGCCATCTTCCCAGTCGTCCAGATCTTCCTGAAAAACAGCGGCTTCATTTACTTCAGCATTTGTCGGATAAGCCCAGGTCCCGGTATCGTCCAGGGATTCCGCTGCCGTCATGATCACATGAGCACCTACCGCGCCATAAACACCATCAATATTCGCCTGATGGGCATTGTCTGTTATATTAACATAAGCCGGTATGGCTATTGCTGCCAATATCCCGACAATAAGAATAACCACGATCAACTCGATAAGAGTATACCCCCTTGAATTTTTGATCACTTCCCACATGTATTCCTCACCAGAATTTGTTAATTACGAGTAACGGGACGATTCGTTTCAGTATTATGACCGTTTGCGGCTTAGTTTCATATCCTTATTTTGAAACGAACCGAAAAGAGACCCGCGATTCTGCCACGGGTCTCTTGTTGCATATTCAACTTATACTATTGCGATCTCACTTATCATTAGTATGTAGAACCAGCATATGTCCTAACAATTACATATGAAGATGGTTGACTCGTGACTGATGTATAAACCACTTCACCACCTGAGCCTCCGCCGTAAACTAATGTGCCAGCGGCGCCATCTGTCCAATTATCTGGCGGGTTCGAGGCTGGAAATACCACTGGAAGTGTGCAAAAAGATTCAGCTGGGTAAGCCCACAATCCAGTCGCAACCAAGCCATCTGCAGCTTCAAGATTGGTCCATGCTGCAACGGCACCACCCACAGCATCTACATTGGCTCTGTGGGCATCATCAGTTATACTGATATAGGCTGGAATGGCAATTGCCGCCAGTATTCCGATAATCGCAATGACGACGATTAATTCAATAAGGGTAAAACCCTGTGTTTCTTTGAATATTCTTTTCATTTGTCTCGCTCTCCTATCATTTTCCTGAAAGATCAAATAAATTACGGCGTATACCTTTCGCTAGACTGTGCTGCATTGCTTTATTTG
The DNA here is from genome assembly GCA_036476435.1 of Fidelibacterota bacterium. Classification (GTDB taxonomy): domain Bacteria; phylum Fidelibacterota; class Marinisomatia; order Marinisomatales; family JAHJCW01; genus JAZGBQ01. The sequence continues at coordinate 11,583 of JAZGBQ010000135.1, read as the reverse complement.
ATCGTATTTTATTCGAATTTTCTTTTCCGAATCATACATCTTAATGCAAAGTACTTCAACTATTATGCCATAGTCGTAACCGGTTGTTTTTATTATCTATAATGATTTGAATTTGAATGGCGGTTGTGTTATTTCGATACAATACTGTTTTATATCGAACACCTGAACGGTGGAAATGAGATCACATGATCCGCCCCACAGCGTAAAATAAAAATAAACTGACGATGATAAAGATGATCCCAAACAGATATCTTCTGGAAAATATTTGATCATCGGTGACGAACAAGGCCTTAGCAGTCTCTCCAATACTAAATTTCTCATTCAAGTTGATCAATAATTTCGGTGTCAGGACCAATCCTAGGCCACCCAGCAGTACAAAAACACCTGAAATCACCAATCCAATGATTATCCACTGCATAATAACAACTCCTTAATTATAGCAACTGAATAAGTTTTTCCTTTTGAATACCTGATAAACCCAACATCTTACAGATATTATGCTCTAACAACGTCCGTAATTCTCCACATGGGGAGAAAGATCGACAGGGCAAATAAGAGTAAAAAACCACCGATACCTATGGTTAACATGGGTTCGATCGCAGCGGACAATCCCTCAATTCTCATATTAACAGAAGTATCGTACTGTTCGCTGATGTTCAATAGCATGGCATCCAGAGCTCCCGATTCTTCTCCAACCGAGAGCATCATAAGCATGGTCTTTGGAAAATGTTTACTCCCGGAGAGAGATTCAGCCAGTGATACACCCTCAATCACCTTTTCCCTGGCTACCCCAATTTCACGCGATATCACCCGGTTTTCGATGGTCTGTTCAGTTATCTCCAATGCACGAATTATCTTGATCCCACTGCGGTTCAAGGTTTCCAGAATATGCGCAAATCTCGCCAGGGAAGATTCCAGGACAATATGCTTGAATACAGGAAATACCAGCTTAAGCCGGTCAAAACGATAAGCACCGGCCGGTTTACTAATATAATAACGAATGGTAAATATGATCAGACCAACTATTGATATAGTAATGAACCAATAGTCTGTGACGGCCTTACTGAGTACGATCATTATCTGTGTTGGGAGTGGTAATGCAACATTTGCATTGTTAAACAAGTCAGCAAACCTTGGGATAATGAAACCGACCGCACCTACAAAAGCAATGAGCAGAACACTTATAACGATCAAGGGGTAACGCATAGCCGATTTAATTTTTCTTCGAACAGCAATATCATGATGAATAAAACCTCGTAAATGTGCCAGGATCACATCCAATACACCGGTCGTCTCACCGACCATGACCATATTCACATACAGGGTATCAAAAACTTTGGGATAAGGTTCCAGGGCTTTTGAGAAGGACTTTCCGCCCTCAACGGCTTCAATGACCTCATTGATGATATTTCGCAATCTTTCAGTGGTAAGTGTATCAACAATGGTCTTCAAGCTGTCTATGAGCGGAACACCAGCTTTCAGCATCACCACTAGTTGAGAAGTAAAATCCTCCAATTCCTGTGGCTTGATTTTTTGAAAACTGTTGAGAGTTGACTGCAGGGAAAAGGGCTTTTTATATTTCTCTACTGTCAGGACCCCTTCATTCCTGAGCTCAGCCATTTCGTAGATCTCGAATGGAGATTCAGCTTCGACGACCGTTTCGAAAACGGTTCCCTCTTCACTGATCATTTTACATTTAAATTCAGCCATATTCCCGATAGATTCCCTTTCTGCTACTTCACTTCATCCGAACAACTATTTAACCACTGCCCTCGTGAATTACTTTTTATTCAACGATCGAGCAAGATAGCTAATAATAACTATTTCTACATGAAAGATTAAAGCAAAACTTTAAATAGTCAGTTCATACTTTTTCATCTTCCGATACAACGCTGAACGTGAGATTTCCAGTTCTTCCGCCACGCGGCTCAAATTCCCGTGAAAATAATCCCTGGCCTTCTCGATAGCGATTTTTTCCAGTTTCCAGATGGGTATTGGTACCACACCGGATTGCTCTTCAAGACCCTGTGTCCCCTTTTCATCGGTAATGGTGTCAATGGTGTCTTTGACTTGATCGATGGTGTCATCGTCAATTTGACCATTCTTAGAGTAGAACAGCATCCTGGTAAGAATATTCTCAAGTTCCCGGACATTTCCCAGCAGAGGAAATTCTTTCATCCTCTGCAGGATCTTAAGTGAAACTGACGGGATATTTAACGAATTCGATTTCATCAGTTCGCCGAGCATTTTTATCGCTAGCAAAATGATATCTCTCTCGCGGAGTTTTAAAGGCTTCAATTTGATAGGGATGACATTTAACCGGTGGTACAGGTCGGCCCTGAATTGCCCTGTTCTTATAAGCTCAGGCAGATCCATGTTGGTGGCGGAAAGGATCCTGACATCAATTATTTTTGACGATGTTCCACCCAATCTTTCAATGGTCTTATCTTCCAGCACGCGTAACAATTTTGCCTGAAGATCAAGATCCATGTCGCCCACTTCATCAAGGAAAAGGGTGCCCTTATCGGCCATTTCAAATTTACCGGCCTTTGATTGTTCTGCTCCTGTAAAAGCACCTTTCTCGAATCCAAATAATTCACTTTCCTGAAGAGTCTGTGGAATAGCAGCACAATTTAGTATAACGAATGCTTGTTTGCTACGGCTGCTCAGCTTGTGAATCGTTTGGGCAACCAACTCCTTTCCGCTGCCGCTCTGTCCCAGAATAAGGGTAGTAAAATCAGACTCGGAAACTTTGATGATCTGTTTATATATCTCCAGCATTTCCGCTGAACTGCCGACAAAATTATCCAGTCCTCTCGGGTTTAATATTTTCCTGATATCTTTTGTGACACTAGATTGAATTTCAGAGTAGGTACTGATCCGTTCCATAATTGACGGCAGGTTGTCAAGAATTTTGTTTTTCGGTAAAAGATCGAACACAAGTTCGCCGCCCACCATGATACTTGTATTGATCCTGGAATTGGTAATAAATACTATAACAGGTAGACTGTGATCTAACTTTTTCAGGCGTTTAAAAAATTGTTCGGCATTCTTTTGGATGATCCTCAGGTCCAGCCAAATAGCGCCGATCTTCTCGATGGCGGCATAAGCCAGGATGGAAGTAAAACTGTGTACTACGGTGATCGAATCAGTGACCTTTTCCAAACCGGATGTAATCGCAGCGAGAAACTCATCATCAGCTTCTGAAGATGAACGCTGAACGGCAAGTATGAAATTCATCATTTCACTATCACGAAATGGTTATCCGGTACATTTCATCTATGGATGTCTTTCCCTCCAGCACATACTGACGTGCGGATTCTCTCAATGTCAGCATACCATTTCGTTTAGCTGCATGTTCGATCTCATGCGCGGGAGCATGCTTATTCACCAGTGTGATAATTTCCTCGTTGGGGATCAGCAGTTCGTACACACCTGATCGGCCTACGTACCCGGAACTTTTACAATGTAGGCAGCCAACCGGTTTATAGAGTTTTACTTTTTCATCATCGGCGATATCCAGGTTAGTCGCTATATCGGTGGTCAGCTCGATCTTTTCCTTGCACTTTGTGCACAGTTGCCGGACCAGCCGCTGGGCCAGGATTGCACGTACCGTTGAACTTATAAGGAATGCATCAACGCCCATATTCAATATCCGTGTATAACTCGACGAAGCGTCATTTGTATGAATCGTGCTGAATACGATATGTCCTGTTAACGCGGCCCGGATCGCCAGTTCAACAGTTTCAACATCGCGCATTTCTCCTACCATAATGACATCCGGATCCAATCGCAGCATTGACCGCAGCGCTGATGAGAAGGTTACGCCTGCTTTTTCATTTACCTGGCTCTGGTTGATATTCTCCAACTGGTATTCAATTGGATCCTCGATTGTCAGTACGTTGATCTCTACCGAATTGATCACATTCAAGGTGGAATACAGTGTCGTCGATTTCCCCGAGCCGGTAGGCCCTGACACCAGGATCAGTCCGTAGGGACCTTGTATCACTTCTTCCCACTGTTTATACATTTTCTTCGAAAATCCGAGTTTCTGCAGCGCTATCTGGCCGCGCGACGCATCGAGGATCCGCATCACCATCTTTTCACCAAAGGGTGTGATAAAGGAAGCGCAGCGAATATCTACGACGCTTTTTTCTTCTTCATGCCTGAAACGTCCGTCCTGGGAGCGGCGGGTCTCGGCAATATCCATACCCGACAGGATCTTAATCCTGGATATTATGGGTGCCAGGGAAGTCCTGGGCACAGTATAATACTGCTGCAGCACACCGTCTACCCGGAACCTGATGCGTACGTCATCCTCACGGGGATCAACGTGAATATCACTGGCCCCCATCTTAATCGCCGCCTCAAGCATCATATTGACTGCCTGGATGATCTCAACATCGACCGCGATCTCCTTTGAAATGACCCGGATTTTGGGTGGTTGACCCGTTGTGCCTTCCTCAGTCTCGTATTTTTCAACGCTGTATTGCAGCTCGATTGCCTGCTCGATACTCCTCTCTGTCGCCAGCACGAGATTGATGTCCAGCACGGTTTCTTTACTCAACTCATCGATAATCTGTACGTCATTTTGATCAGCACAGGCAACCGTAAGGGTATTTTCAAGATGAAATAATGGAATTATATTTAATCGTGAGGCTGTTTTTTCCTTTACTAATTTTAACGTCTCAGGTAGAATATTGTATGATAACGGGTCAACTGATGGGATCAGCAGCTGGGCACTCAAAGCATCGAGCACTTCTTCCTCCGTCACCATTTTTAATTTGATCAGGGCTTTGCCTAAATACACACGGTGATCACGCTTGTACATGAGCGCTTCTTCCAACTGTTTCGCCTCGATCTTCCCGGCCTCAATGAACATTTCTCCCAGAAGTTTTCTTTCCTGACTCATTCTATGTCATCCTTTAATAAACGATAAGTTTTAGATATCCTTGAATTAATGAAGGCCCCCATATGATCGCTATAACGGTGCCTAAACTCAAAAACGGTCCAAATGGTATTCTCTCCCCCATGGTCATTTTCCCGGTTGGCAGTAATATTACTATTAACAGCGCCGCAATGATAAATGCCAACCCGGCCGCCAGGAGACCAAGCTTCCACCCTAAAAATAATCCTATCAGAGCGGCATACTTGACATCACCCATACCCATGCTTTCCTGCCTCAATATTATTTTCCCCAGGGATCCGATCATAAAGAAGCACAATCCCAATCCAACCCCTCCCAGTAAATGGGATAAACTGCCTTTTAATCCATTGGTAACCAGTGGAAACAGGGCGGGAATTATGCCAATGATAAGAAGCCCATTGGGTATGATCTGCTTATCAATATCTATGAATGCGATGATAATTACCAGGAATACGAATGTAGTGGTAAAAATAAAACCAGGTGATAATCCGTATTGCTGAAATAACAGCACTGAAAACAGTGCGGCAAGGATCTCAACTAGCGGGTAGCGCAGAGAAATGGGTTTTTTGCAATTCGAACATTTACCGCGCAGAAAGAGATAACTCAGTACCGGTATGTTCTCAAGAAAACGGATCTTATACCCGCAATTTGGACATGTTGATCCAGGCTTAACAAGGGACTTACCGCGCTGCAGACGATAAATACAGACGTTTAGAAAGCTGCCGAATGCCAGGCCCAAAATAATAACCGCAAGCCATACCATGATAAAATTAGGACACCTATTCCGTCAATTTATTGATATTTTCAATTAAAAGTTCCAGATCAACGGGTTTGGTGACATACAGATCCGCCCCGCAATTCCTGCCCATTTCACGATCCTTATCAGAATCCCGGGCTGAAACAATGATGATAGGAATATCTTTATATTTAACGTCAAATTTGAGCAGGCTGCAAATTTGATAACCGCTGAATCCCGACAGCATCAGATCCAGCATGATAAGATCAGGTCCCTCCGTTCGCGCCTTTATTAACCCGGACATTCCGTCATAGGCCACTACGACCTTGCATCCATTATTTTGGAGGAACAGCTTGATTGGGTCGACAAAGAATTTCTCATCATCGACAACCAGGATCTTTTTATCCATACTCCAAAGATCCTATTCTTCATCGGTAACAAGTTCAATAACGCTTGTTATTTCATGTTTTTCACCGGCAAGGATCTTCATTTTCAAATCAGTTGTCCTGTCATAGAATCTAATGGCTGTTTCCTTTGTGATCTTTTCATCTCGATACAATTGATGCAGGCATTGATCAAAAGACTGCATACCATCAGAAATTGCAAATTCCAGAGAATGATGCAGGAGATGTGTATCACCTTTTCTTATCAGATCCCGAATGCGAGCTGATGGCAACAGTATCTCAGTTGCCGGAATGCGCCCGCCTTCAATCGTGGGAACTAGTCGCTGGGCTACGATGGCAGTGAGGTTCTCACTCAGCTGCATTCTGATCAGATCCTGGAAGGCGACGTCATGCAAACTCAGCATTCTCTCTACCGCCTGGGTAGTATTCGCAGCATGTAGCGTGCTCAGTACTAGGTGGCCGGTTTCTGCAAAGTTCAAAGCGATCGCCATAGACTCGATGTCACGGATCTCGCCCATTAACAACAGGGAGGGAGCTTCCCGCAGCGCACTTTTTAAGGCACGCCTGTACGAATAGGTGTCTTGCCCGATCTCACGCTGATTCACAATGGACTTTTTATGCTGATGCAGGAATTCAATCGGATCTTCCAATGTCAGAATATGTCCCGCCATGGTTTGATTTCGATTATCAACCAGTGCGGCCAGGGTGGTCGACTTTCCTGAACCTACGGCACCGACGATCAGGAGCAGTCCCCGCTCCTGCAAGGCCAGCTCGTTCAATAAAACAGGAAGATTTAACTCTTCAATAGATTTAATTTGCTCCAATACATGGTGTATAACGCTGGCTTCGCTACCACGCTGCATGAAATAATTGATCCTAAAACGCCCAAGGCCAGGGAAACTTAAAGCAAAGTCCAGTTCATTCTCGGCATCAAATTTGGCTTGCTGATTTTCATTCATTAAACTCTGTCTCAACTGTTCCAGATTTTCGGCGGTGATCTTCTCTTCTTCAATGGGAATAGTTTCACCCTCAATCTTCAGCATGGGATAGGCTCCCAGGCTGATGTACAAATCAGATGCTTCCGATTTCACCATGACGTCCAGTAATCTTTCAATTGAGTACATAGCTTACCCTACCATCCCTTTTTTTTTAAATTTGCTTGTAATTTATCAGTATCTGATTCGGAATGGCGTGCTTCCACGGGGTCTACCAGATTATTTTTTACCAGTTGTTCGATGGACTGCGACATGGTGATCATTCCAATAGTGGTATTAGTTTGTATGATGGAAGAAAGCTGGAAGGATTTTTCTTCTCTTATCAGGTTTGACACGGCTGGAATTCCCAACATCACCTCAAACGCGGCTACGCGTCCGCCGCCTTTTCTTTTCAACAATTTTTGGGAAACAACAGCCAGGATTGATTCGCTGGCCATCATCCGGATCTGGTTTTGCTGAATTGGCGGAAATTGATCAATAATGCGATCAATGGTATGAGTCGCACTGACAGTATGCAGGGTTCCAAATACTAGATGACCGGTTTCCGCCGCCGTCATGGCTAAAGCTGTTGTTTCCAGATCACGCATTTCACCAACAATGATGACGTCAGGATCCTCGCGTAATGAAACGCGCAGCGCATTCGCGAAACTATGCGTATTCGTTCCCACTTCGCGGTGTGTTATCAGTGATTTCTTGCGGGTATGAATATATTCCACCGGGTCTTCAATACTAATGATGTGCTTATGCAGGTTATTATTAATATGATCGACAACTGTGGCCAGGGTGGTTGTCTTACCGCTCCCGGTAGGCCCGGTAATGAGAATTAATCCCTGGTCCTGTAATGCCAGTGTTTTCAGTACTTCCGGCAGTCCTAATTCTTCAAATGTGAATACCTGGTCATAGATTGCCCGAAAGGAAGCCCCTTCTCCATAATAACTATTGAAAACATTAACACGGAATCGTCCAAGGCCCCGAAATTCAACAGAAAAATCAATCTCCAGTTCCTCTTCATACCGTTTCCTCTGGTCGTCGGTCATGATGTCATAGGCAAGCAAATGAACGTCCTCCGCCAGCAACGTATCAAGCTTGGATGGAAATAATTCTCCGTCGACCCGGAATAAGGGGGGTGAATTCGTGCTTAAATGGAGATCGGAGGCCTCGATCTCCCGCATATAATGTAGTAGATCATAAATCTCCAAATGACCGCTCCCTTTATTAGTTGGTTATAAGGTTACTATAGTCGGGGTGATAAAGATCAGCAGCTCCCGTTGTTCTGTGGATTGAATTTTATGCGTAAATAATTTTCCAATGAGGGGGACACTGCCCAACAGGGGGACCTTGGTCACTGTTTCAATGATTTGGTCAAAGATCAGACCACCGATCAACAACGTCTCACCATTCTTTACCATGATCTGGACGCGGGTGGAACGCTCGGAAGTAATAGGTTGGTCCGCATTGGGCCCGGCCATACCCACCAGGGCTTGAACAGTCGCTTCGATAACCATGGAAATATATTTATCTTCGCTTATCCGCGGCTGCACGTTCAGCGTTATCTTGATCTCTTCTTCTTCGAATCGGAAGGGGATTGTCCCCAGAACCTCCGTGATCTGGGGGACCAGGATGGGGAAGGTAGTACTGACCGTAACATTGGCCATGGTGTTGTTCAACGTAGTAACTTGCGGCTCCTGTATCAGTCGCGTGTCATTATCGGTTGCCAGGATCTCCAATATACTGGTAAAGGCCGGCAGACTCAATGATGTGATCTTTAAATTGTCCACAGTACCAAGATCGATACCATTCAAAACCGCATTGGTCTGGTTAACCCCTTCCTCATAGGGTCCGCTTAACTGTGACCGTAAGGTCCAGTTGATCCCCAGCCGTTCATCAGCGGTCAGCTTGGTCTCAATGAATTTGACACCAATGTTGATCAGCGGAACCTGGACATCAAGGTCTTTAACAACCTTATCAATAATTTTAAAATTGGTATAAACATCCGTGATAATAAGGTAATCTGCGGTCGTACCTCCAAATCTCCCCAGTCCTCCACCACCTAAACCACCACCCAGGCCGCCGGCACCACCTTCGGGATCCCTGGTTGTTCCCAGTCCGCCGCCAAAACCACCGCTGAATCCGGTCGTCTGCTGTCCACCACCAAATCCGCCGCCGCCAATTCCGCCACCGCCAATTCCGCCGCCAATTCCGCCACCGCCAAATCCGCCGCCAAAACCACCACCTTGAAAGAGTCCACCAACGCCCACGGGAGAGAAGATCTGGTACTCACCCTTATCGGAGAGAACATAAGTAAGGGCAACACCGATCGCAGTAGCATCCGCATATTCCAGCTTATAAACTTTGGTCATGAGTTCACCGCCCATATCCTCTTCCGCGGATTTGACAACCAGGACATTTTCCTGGATAAACCAGTCATAGCCGTTGACCTTTAAAATAGCGTCGAGCGCGGTTCCCACATCCACTTCCTTCAATGTCACACTGACTTCGCCTGATACGGTTTCCCCGGCTACAATGTTCAAATTATTCTGTTCGGCAAGGAGCCTCAGCACATCGATTAGATCGGCGCCTTTGAAATTAAGCGTGACCTTATTCTCAAAATTTTTCTCCCTGGATAATTCATAATCGAGTATTCTTTCCTCGACAGGATCAACGACAGTTGGCCACAGGATCGTAATAGAGCTATCAATACCGGATCTGATCGTGTATTCAGGCAGGTAACTGAAATGTAATGTCAATTCGGTAAATTTCCCTGTAGGACCCGTACTTTTCTCCTTCGCGTCAAAATGATACATGGGAGGAATAGCCTTGAATTGGCTCCGATCGTCTTCCAACAAAGAGGCCCCGGGGAAAACCAGTCTGACTGACGGCGGTGATTGAATTGCCTTGTCCAAAAATTCCAGTTCACCGGAATAGGTAATTACGATCCCGGACGAATCCGCCTGGCTGAATGGATAAACCTTTTCTATCTTTTGAGCAACCAGTCCAGTCGGATTGACCAGGATAATACCCAACAAGATGACAGTTATGTGGAGAATGACTTTATTCTTCATATAGCGTTAACCTCATTCTACGAGCGCCTTGTCTTAAAATAACATGATCAAAAGCGATTGTTTCTACGGTAAAGGAACCGATGAGATCCCCTTCTTTTAAAATGCTGGCAGTTTCCAGCGTGTCAACATCATTATACATGATAAAATTGATCAAAGTGAAATCCATACCAGCCCTTAAGGATACTCCCGTTAAGCGCAAACTCGATAATCCAAGCAAGGCTTTTTCAAGCGAATCGGAATTGAAATAATAGAAAGGATCCCTGACCCAGGTCCCATCAAATCGGAATTCTTTAACAACTTGCCTGAGTTGGGCCAGATCAATTGTGGTATCACCTGCCAGCGCTGAAGATTCCGGTATACTTGTTAGTCCCGGAGCCGTCACTCCCAGCTGCCTTCCTACTTGATCCGCTTCCTCACCGGAACCGAAAAAAGAAGGGATTACTCCGGTACTCCATAAATATACCACGACTACAACGGCTAGAATTCCCAACAGAACATATAATCGTTTATTATTGGTCTTCATTCAATGCTCTCAATTTCAATTTTCAAGATACATGTATGTAAGTAAGATCGCATCACAAACCAAGCGGCCACTGCCGTGGAAATCGGTGTCAATGCTGAATTTCGACACATTTACAAATTCATCATTGTTTCGTAGATCTTCTAGGAATGCACCAAAGGATAAATAATCGCCGCGACCGGTAAGTGAAACTTTGTGGCGTTCAACGTGATGATTTGCCAATTTCATTTGAGTGTGAATATTCGGGTATGAATTATCAATCTGGGGCGCAAAAGAAATGATCTCAATACCCCTGCTTTCTGCCAGCTGCCGAATGGATTGAAGCATATTAACATAATTACTGCTTCCTGCCCCTTTAGCCTTCACCGGAATATGTGTTTTAAGTGTATCAAAGTCGTGCGTTTTCATCTCATGCTGGGTCTTAACGACAGAATAATTACTGCGTTCGATATTCAACTGTTCTAGGCGTAGATCCGATTCAGCAAGGTTAACAGTAAGATCATTGTATTCCGTTCGATCCACCCACACTACAGTCCACAGCCACCAGCCGGTTATAAACATGGCCAGCATGAAAAGCAGGTAATATATCGGTTTACTACTCATTTGCCAATCCTATTTTCATTGCAAATACCAGATTCCCTGCGGTAGTCTCATCTCCATACTCCTTGGAATCCAGGATAACTCCCAGGAAATGCGGTGATTCTTCAAGCTGCAGAATAAAGTCGGTTAAATAAATTTCAGCAACACTTTTATCGGTGTTGACCAACCCTGCGAGGTAAAAATATTCCTTATAGGGGACGGGAACGCTTAAACTATCGACCGGGTCATTTTGATCACGAAGGCTCAGAGAGGTCAATTTGATATTTTCCGGAACGATGGTAGAAAAGAGTTTAAGCAATCTCAATTCGTTCTCAGAGACCATTCGATCATTGCTGATAA
>JAZGBQ010000134.1:0-7098 GCA_036476435.1 Fidelibacterota bacterium | reverse complement strand
GGATAGAGACTTCTTTGGAGACAATCTTGTTATCGAAAATTTGTTTGATCGTATATCCATCGCGAGTAATTGTCACCATTTCACCTTCATCAAGGTAAATTACGTTTCGAGTTCTGTCGATAATCGCAGTTGCGTCACTGGCAATAAGGTATTCATTCTCACCAATTCCCAGTACCAGTGGACTTCCAAATCGTGCTGCAATCAATTTATCCGGTTCGTGTTTGCTCAGGACTACAATCCCATAAGCCCCGATAACTTCTTGCAGTGCTGCCCTAACCGCCTCTTCCAGGGAAAGTCCGTCGCGCCGGTATATCGAGGAAATTAACTGGGCAAGAACTTCAGTATCGGTATCACTTCTGAAGGTTACTCCCTGTTCTTTTAAGAATGTTCGTAACGTACTATAATTTTCAATGATACCATTATGAATTAGTGCCAGAGAATCTGTCTCATCAACTTGCGGGTGTGCATTGATATCGTTTGGTTCTCCATGGGTAGCCCAGCGCGTATGAGCAATTCCAATATTACCTGAAATATTTGAATTTTCTAGGACCCGTTCAAGTTCTTTAACTTTTCCCAATTTTTTTAAGCATTGAAGATTTTCCTTCTTCAATATGGCCAAACCAGCAGAATCATACCCGCGATATTCCATGCGTTTTAATCCTTTCATCAGAATTGGAACTGAATCTTCTTGTCCTAAATACCCAACGATACCACACATACTTATTTTCCCTATTCTACAATTTTAAGATTATAGTATTTTGGTTTGCCATTGTTCCGAGGAACACACATTCTACTCCCATTCAATTGTTCCCGGAGGTTTTGATGTAACATCGTAAACAACCCTGTTTACTCCCGGTACTGAATTTACAATCTTGTTCGATATTTTCAGCAGAATATCCGCTGGGACATTATACCAGTCTGCGGTCATACCGTCACTGCTTGTCACTGCTCGTAAAGCAATAACGTATTCATAGGTTCGCTTATCTCCCATGACACCGACAGTTTTAATTGGTATCAATACTGTGAAGGCCTGCCAGATATCGTCATATAATCTTTCTTCCCGGAGAATATCCAGAAATATCTCGTCCGCCTTTCGGAGAATATTTAATCTGTTTTTTGAAATTTTCCCTAGAATTCGCACTGCAAGGCCGGGTCCTGGAAAGGGGTGACGGTTGAGCAGACTCTCTGGTAATCCCAACTCTTTACCAATATTGCGAACCTCATCTTTGAACAAATCCCGCAACGGTTCAATAAGTTCAAAATCCATTTCATCCGGTAATCCACCAACATTATGGTGACTTTTAATGACTGCTGTCTGCCCACCCCTTATTAAAGTTCCACTTTCTACTACATCGGGGTAAAGTGTCCCTTGAGCCAGGAATTTCACATTGTCAAACTGACCTGCAATTGCTTCAAATGAACGAATGAATTGTTCACCAATTATTTTGCGCTTAATCTCAGGATCTCTAATGTTTTTCAAAGCATTTAAAAAAAATTTTGATTCATCGTAAACATGAATATTAACACCCAATTCCTTACCGAGAATTTCTTTACATTGTACAACTTCATTTTGTCGCATCAGTCCATGATCTATCAATACTGCAATAGAGTTGGTTCCTATTGCTTTTTTCAATAAGGCTGACACAACTGAGGAATCTACACCACCGCTCACTGCACAAAGAACTTTTTCATTTCCGACCCTAGACCGAATCGAAGTAACCTGATCATCTACAAAATTCCCCGTTGTCCAGTCTGGTTGACACCCAGCAATCCTAAAAAGAAAATTATTTAAAATCTGTTCACCTCGAATCGTATGCGCAACTTCGGGATGGAATTGGACAGCATAGCGCCTTTGATCATCATTGGACAGGGCGGCAATAATATTATTATTAGTCGTCGCTAAAGTATCCCACCCATCTGGAATTTGCGTTACGATATCCGAATGACTCATCCAAACTTGTGTCTGATCCTGTACTGACGAAAACATTGACGAGTGATTCAGTAGCTTGAGGTGGGCGTAACCATATTCCCCATGTTTTGAGGATTTGACGATTCCACCGTAATGCTGTACAAGTAAATGTAAACCATAACAAATACCCAGGATGGGGATATCTAGGTCAAAAATGTTTTTGTCATATTCAGGACTTCCGGATTCGTAGACACTTGACGGCCCACCAGATAAAATTATGGCTGCTACTGACCGATCTCTTATCTCTTGTGAATGAACGTTCGCCGGAAGGATTTCGGAATAAACATGTTGCTCTCTAATTCGGCGGGCTATAAGCTGGGTGTATTGAGAACCAAAATCCAGGATACATATTCCGCCCTTGGTCACTGGAAATCCCACCTTTTTAACTGATTCATAAACTTTTCATCCGTTAACTGGTAATGAATTGGAGTAACGCTAACAAAATTGTCTTTTAAAGCCTGTCCATCATAATCGTTGTGCACGTCGTCATCCATGATCTCCCCGGTCATCCAGTAGTATATTTGCCCCCGCGGATCTTCTCGCTTTTCAAATCGATCAATAAAAAAAATATTACCCTGTCTGGTAACTTTATACCCCAAGATCTTATCAAAGGGAATGTTAGGGACGTTAACATTTAAGAGTACTCCGTCGGGTAATCCGTTTCTTAAAACCAGTTCGGCAATGGATTTCGATATTTTTTGAGCAGGAGTAAAATCCCCGCCTTTAATAGAATTTAGGCTTATTGCAATGGAGGGAATTTTGAGCATCGTGCCTTCCGTCGCAGCGGAAACTGTTCCAGAATAAATTATATTATTACCAACGTTGGCGCCGTGATTAATACCAGAAATTACGATATCCGGTGGATCATTCAGTATTGCCTTGACAGCGATCTTAACACAATCGGCCGGGGTTCCATTTACTGCATATCCACTGAATTCACCATGGCCGTTAATCTTTTTCATACGAATGGGATTAGAGATCGTTATTGCATGGCCAACGGCACTTTTTTCTGAATCCGGGGCAACAACGATTACATCTCCAACCTTTTTCATCACTTCCCATAAGGCATATATCCCAGGGGCAAATATCCCGTCATCATTGGTAATTAAAATGGTCGGCTTATCTTTCAAGACAGTTTACCGATAATATTTCCAAGCAGAGGTTTTATCTCATTTCGGGAAACAATACGGTCAATGAATCCCTTTTCCAGGAGGAACTCAGACTTCTGAAAACCATCAGGAAGATCCTGCCCGATCGTTTGCTTAATCACCCTTGGTCCGGCAAACCCTATTAGTGCGCCCGGTTCTGCCAGGATTATATCTCCCAACATTCCAAAACTAGCTGTTACACCACCTGTGGTAGGATCGGTAAGAATAGCGATATATAGGCCACCTTCTTCAGAATATTTTGCAAGTCTTGCACTGGTCTTGGCCAACTGCATTAAGGATAGTGCTCCTTCTTGCATTCTAGCACCACCAGAAGCACAAATAATGATCAGAGGGTATCCTTTTCTGCCGGCTAACTCTATGGAACGCGCGACCTTTTCACCGAGTGCTGATCCCATGCTTCCTCCAATAAAGGAAAAATTCATTACACCGAGAATCACAGTCTTTCCGTTTATTTTTCCTTGATAGCAACAGATTGCCTCTTTGTCGCCGGTTTTTTTTATTGCTGTAGATAATTGTTCGGAATATCGTTTCCCGGCATTGAAGTTTAAGGGATCAGTTGATTGAATTGTTTTGAATAATTCCTTTTCCGAACCAACATCAAGGACCAACTTAACAAATTGATGTGGATGAATTCTGAAGTGATGATTACAATGGCGGCAGACTGAATCAGCTTTATCGAGTTCCGGCTTGTAAAGGATCTCTGAGCATGTGGGACATTTTAGCCACAGACCGTCAGGTATCTCCTTTTTTCCGGAATCTTTGAATTTTTCGTCTTTTCTTTTAAACCATGACATAAGAGCATTAAATATACAAATTTCTGACAAATCTAGTCGATATGATCAATGCGATTTACCGAAAGGAAAACCCGTTATTTATTACTAATATTTTAAAATGCCGGGTAACGATCTGCTGATTTTCTTTTAATTCAATTTAAATGGTGACACGTAGGTCGGAACAATGTTGTACGGTTCAGTTACAATCCAGCTTTTATAATGCTTATTTGCTAAGCGTCCTATCCATTTAGCTGACGGCTGCACTGTAATAACCGTATTTTTCAGATGCATCTCACTAATATAGTATGAACAGCCCCATTCAATAATAGTATCATCAAGATCAATATATTCAAGGGATTCATTCCATTTGCGAACTGAAATTTCTGATGTTTTCATCTCTGCGGTAACTCCTGAGACAATCTTTTGCTCAAAATAAATATTACCGTGTGAATGCAGAAAAATCCTTATCGATTTTTCATTGCCAGATACGCCCTCAACGAAGGACATAAGCGTTGGAACAGGGATAATTGGCAGACCGCTGCTGTATGCTAATCCTTTGGCGTAGCTCAAACCAATTCTTAATCCCGTAAAAGATCCCGGCCCTATCGACACGGCAATTGCCGAAATATCGTGCATAAGATGCTTATTTATCTCATTCAACTCCCGGAAGTAAACCGGCAACAGTTCTGCATGTTTCCTGGGAATTATTTCTTCAACAATTGACATAGTTTTACCATCATCAATATAGGCAATGCTGCAAATATCCGTGGAAGTTTCTATTGCTAACAGTTTCATCGCCAACGAGTGATTTTAATCACGCGACCGTGAGGTTCGCCTTTAATTCTTCGAAAATTAATTACTATTGTCCGGTGAGGCAGTATTAGCTTTATTTTTTCAGCCCATTCGATCACTGTGATACCGTCATCCGGGAACAAGTAATCCTCACCGCCAATATTCAAAAAGTCTTTAATTGACTGCAACCGGTAACAATCAAGATGATACAAAGCGGTCTGATCACCTTGGTATTCACTGACAAGTTTAAACGTCGGTGAAGTTATTGATTGTTGAACCTTTAGTCCTTTTGCCAATCCTTTTACAAATGTTGTCTTCCCTGATCCCAATTGACCGATCAAAGCAATTACCGTCCCACTGACACATTTGGAGGCAAATTTCTGAGCAAAATCAATTGTCTCTTTTGGTGAAAGAAATTTTACTTTTTCAGTAGACATATATATTGGATTATCATTTAGAAGATAGGGTCAGAACCGGTACCATCATTTCTTCCAAGGATATTCCACCGTGCTGAAAACTTCCGGAGAGCATAGATTTGTATTTATGGTACTGCGTGGGGTAGAGAAAATAAGTATTTCCCTTTGCGATCAGGTAATTTGTTTGCCCGTCAAAAACCGGAAGGCGGTAACGTGCG
Organism: Fidelibacterota bacterium; assembly: GCA_036476435.1. Lineage (GTDB taxonomy): Bacteria > Fidelibacterota > Marinisomatia > Marinisomatales > JAHJCW01 > JAZGBQ01. Next base: position 1,761 of record JAZGBQ010000134.1, on the reverse strand, counting down.
GGGTCTTTTATTACAACCGCATTTCTGTCATCGCTGTTGAGGTTTCGACCATATTTGTACCTGATACCGCTTGAGGTGCTGCGATCTCCACCGACTATTGCACTCTGCTGAACGCGAATACTTCCATGATCACCCGTAATAATGATGTGATGGTCCTTTGCTTTAAATTCCTTGAGCATTTCAAGTAGCCATGAATGACGGAACCAATTTCGAACAGCATGACGATAGCCCGCTTCATCGGGAACCATTTCCATAAGGACGTCTGATTCAGATCGTTTATGAGCCAGCATATCGACGAAATTAACGACTAGTGTGATTAGATCAATATTCATTAAGTCAGAAGCACGGTTTTTCAGTCGAACGCCGTCTTCGGACCTGACTATCTTTTGATAGAAATGACTTTTTTCATCAAGGTGGAAGAATTTTAACTGATCAGCTAAAAATTGTTTTTCGAAGCGATTAAGGCTTGATGTTTGTTTAAGCATCAATTCTTTCTGTTCCGGATATCTTTCCATCAAATCATCTGGAAGTAAACCGCTAAATATTGCATTTCTGCTGAATGAAGTGGCAGATGGCAGAATTGAAACAAAATAATCCAATTGATAGTCAAAATTATCAGATAATTCCGGTAAAATTGTCATTAATTGATCAAACCGTAAACCATCTACTAAAATAAAAATTACCTTTTTTCCCGATTTTAGATCAGGAAAAGCAAACGAAGACAGAACTGAATTAGACAGAATTGGTTTTACGGATTCATTTTTAGTAACCCACTGAGGATAATTTTTTAAGATGAAATGGGCGAATTCGCTATTGAATGTATGTATCTGGTCAGAAAGAATCGATTCCAGTCCAATATCCGTATGTTTATCAAAATTTATCTGCCAGTTCACAATTTTTTGATAGATTTGCCACCAATTATTTATATCCATCGAATCGTAATTCATCTGATCTATAGATTGAAATTCCTGTAGATAATCCCGGGTTGCCTTATCTTTTCGTATCTGTCTTTCTTCCAATACCTGCTTACATGCTGTAAATACTTGAGATGGATTGATTGGTTTAATTAAGTATTGAACCACATTTTCACCAATTGCCGCATCCATGAGTGACTCTTCGTCACTCTTTGTTATGAGAATTATGGGTATCTCCTGATTGATCTGACGGATTTGGCGAATTGTTTCCAGCCCATCAAGTCCAGGCATATACTGATCAATCAGCACGAGTTGAGTATTTTGTTTTCGGATATATTCTATAGCGTCCTGCCCGTTCGATAAGGTAGTGGTCTTATAACCTTTTTCCTGAAGCAACAGAATATGCGGTCGAAGATGATCTATTTCATCATCTACCCAGAGTATATGTCCGCGATTAATTGTCATAATATCCAGTTCAAAGTTAGGTTTTGTTGCATGTCCAATGAAGAAATATGTTCCGTTGCGGCTAATGGGAGAGCACCATCTACATTAAGTACAGTGCTGTTCTCTTTCATAAATGGGATCAATAGTCTTTCAGTTTTAGTGAAACGTATGTCAATAATAACTAAAGATTGACGATAATTTTCGTAAATTTCATCAGCAGATACCCATATTATGAAACTAAAGAATTTTCAAAAATACCTTCTATTAATTATCATATCCCTCATCATTATTGAGAAAGGATATACCCAATCGGAGCTGGAATTAGTTCGCAATGATTATCTGATAGCGGTCGGATTATTTGAAGATGGATTATACCAATCTACTGAGCTCCGCTTACGGGAAT
>JAZGBQ010000133.1:0-2870 GCA_036476435.1 Fidelibacterota bacterium | reverse complement strand
GATTATTTTTATCACAAAAATGGAGATATCAAGTGTGCGTAATGGGGCTGATGTACTATTGCGAATGCTCTTGGATTCTTTTGGGCTCTCAAGTTTATACGCATTGGGATATCTTTTGTTGGCAGGTGCGATCATATCGGTAATAATTCAGAGAAAAAAGGGTGAAAAAGTTCATGTTCAAGGTTACTATTTGGTACTCATGCTCTTTGAAAGCGTACTTTGGGGTTCGATCGTTTTCTGGTTGATGAATAACCGGTTGTTTTTATCGTCTGGGAAATCAACTGTTGTCGTGCAGCAGATCATTCTTTCGCTGGGAGCAGGAATATATGAGGAATTCGTGTTCAGGGCAATTTTGGTCTCAGGGTTAGCGGCAGTTTTTGGTTTTATCTTTCAATGGAAAATTATTGCTCGATCAATTGCGGGAATTATCGGTGCAGCAATAGTATTTTCAATGTTTCATTTCTTTGGACAATTCGGAGATGTTTTCAGCTGGTCATTGTTTTTTATCAGGTTTATTGCCGGAATTATGCTGGGTGCTCTTTTTATACTCCGGGGTTATGGAATAACAGCATATACACATGCTGTTTACAACCTGATGGTGTTGGCATTTGCGGTCACGTGATGCTTCATAAAATGATTTTTAGCAATTCAATTCATTGGTAAACTCTGGACCTGTTGATTACGATTTCATTGAGGTAATATGAGACAATTCATTCTATTCCTGGGACTTTTATTTCTAGTAGTAAAAATTAATGCACAAGCTTTGAGTGACCTGAATGTTGTTGTATACCCGGAATATTATAATTCCGGTATTATGATCGAATACAGCGGTACCGTTGACGAATCGGTATTACCAAAGACAGTGAGATTTTTAATGCCGACCGATACTGATTCCATATTTATTATTATGAATAATGAAGAGGAAGAGATTGTAGAACCCCTATCTGTCACTCCTATTATAGATGGAACCGAATCTTGGGCCACCGTGGAACTGATGAAGAAAAATTTTAGACTATTTGCATTTTCTCCACCTTTTTCTGAACCAAGTGGGGATCGATCATATGAATTCACTTTTCAAACTGATCAGAATCTGTCAGTTGCACATATAGTCGTGCAAGAACCTATGAATGGGGAAAGATTTCGACTTGAACCGGAAGACAGTGAACCATTTACTGATCAGCATGGCTTAACTTTTCACAGATTTCATATTGATAACATACTTGCAATGACGAAAAAGACTGTACGGATTCGATATACAAATCCAACCGGTATGACGACCGTTCAAGCGCTGCAGGGTATGCTTGCCAGTGATGACGGATCTATGATTACACCTAATACTCAAGGATCACTTAGTAATAACCAGGCGCCAGAACGGTACTCAATTCCTACCTGGCAGCCCCTTACCGTTCTTTTAGTTTTTGCTGCAGTGGTGGGATACCTTGTGGTTAAATCAAAAAAAAATACGGTTGGACAACCACAAATTGATGAAAATGGTAAATTCTGTCCACAATGCGGAAAACCAACTACTAAGACCGATAAATTCTGTCCACATTGTGGTCATAAACTGCAGAAATAGATATTAACTATTCGCCTTAACTCGGTGATTTGAAATTCAAATCACTGCGGTAAATTCCGGGATGACAATTATTATCTACAAACTAAGAGCATCCCTGGGTCACAATACAATAATAATTTTGTTTTTAACCAACTGTCTTAGTGCCCAGATACTATTTACAGTGGAACGAGAAATGGATTTTCCAGCCCACTTTTCCAGGCAGGATTTCGTCCCTCAAAAAATCAATGTGGGGCCAGGTGGAATTTACTTCCTGGATACAGATTCCCGCCAAATCGCATTAATGAGTTCAGAGGAAGTGAGGATTGAAGGCGGTTACGGAATTGGAGCAGATATCTTTTTCGACCCGATTGAAATTCTGGTATCCGGTTTGAGAGTGTGGATAGTTGACGGAACACTGAACACAATTTCAGAATTTGATCATAGGTTAAATTTCCTCCGCACATTTGAAATGAACAACATTTATCCAGATATTGCCGCCCTTGATACCTGGGAAAATGTCTTTCTATGGTCTGACCAGGACCAGATGATCTATAAACTCGATCTGAACTCCGGTAGCATGGAAGAATTTGTTGATTTTACCCTTTATAGATCATCGATAAATCAAGTTTTGGATTTGGTTGTGACACCGGATGGAAGCGTGTTTCTCCTGGTTGAGAAAGAACAATTAATCTATCACTTCAACCGCCTGGGAAGGTTGGTTAAAATATTGAAATACGATCAATCGATAAAGTTCATAGCTCCATTTTCAGAGAGAAGTTTCCTTATTTCTGAATCAGGATTCATAGCAGATATGAATGAGCAGGAGAAATTTCAACTTCCGATCCTCGATCAAATCGTCGATGTGGCGGTTGCCAACGATCAATTATTTATGTTAATGCAAGATGGTGTAAAAATAATTGTTAAAACTCCTGATTAGAGTAACCGTTCTCCTGCAGTCACTATGGATGGTAATCGAAGCCCAGCAAATTGTCGCGGTATCAGATACTATTACCCTCCAGATCACGTCGAATCAAGTACAATTAAAAAGCCCTATTCTTGGCAACTCGTTCAGTATAAAAATAAATAATACGATTATTAAGAACTATTCTCTTGATCCCGTTAAGGGGATTTTGATCATCGCTGAACCGTTTAATGCCGGTGACAGCTTAATTGTTCACTATAATAGATTGACAACACCGATTCCATTGAGAGTGGGATTGATTCCTATGAATTTCCCGCATCTTGATTCCTTATCCAGTCATATTTCATTGTTTGAAGAACGCTCAAATTCGTCGGTTAGGCAACCAGGAATTGA
>JAZGBQ010000132.1:0-13943 GCA_036476435.1 Fidelibacterota bacterium | reverse complement strand
GCAAAATAGCTTATGAAAGGATTCTCAGTGGCAATTTCAGTAACAGCGTCTACACTTATCATTTCTTTCCGATAAACGAGTACCATTCCTGAATCATGACTGCCGGATGCTGTTACCAGACCATAGTCATCCAGTTCATCAATTAAATCTTCAAGGGCACTGATATTTTCGATCTCCTGGAAAAAATACAAATCTGCCGAGAAATTGTTGATAAAGGTCTTCATCAAAGATATCGTTGTAATACCAAATTTTGGAAAATTCTCTACGTTCCAGGTAATGATCTCGACCATGTTCTCTTGACCAAATGTGGGAACTTCCAACAAGTCCACATCAACGGGACCGGGGTTAGGATCAGGGTCAAGTTCCTGACAGCCTGTCACTAACAATATTCCGAGGATTAGCCACCGAGCCATAGGAACGCCCTTGTCAATCCAGATCCACTAGAATATCACCAATGACTATTTTTCTATGATTCAGCAGTTTCACATTCGCCCAGGAATCCAGTTGCTTCAGTTCATCCACAGAGACCAGTTTCAGATGGTTCAGAACAGCCAGGATCGTGGGCGGCAGCACGCGACTATTTCCGTCCAGAACTTTAAAGGCTAAACTAAAAGTTTTTCCCTTTCTCAACCTTAATCCAATCCCCTGAACAGCCTCTCCTCCTACTTTTGAAATCACTTTTCCTTTGGTGATCTTAATCAAATCCGTATCAAACCTGTTTTTACCTCCGATGAGGTACGGATGGTTTATCATGGCATCAAAGATTTGTTTAAATTCCGAACGATCTTGCTGTGCCAGTTGGAGAAATAAAAGTGCCAGGGTTGAAAGTTTTAAGAATGGAGTAGGGGCACTGCACCCGTCTATACCTGATGGAATATTTGAATGCCCGGTGTATTCTTCAAGTGTTCTAAAAATTGTTTCTTGAACAGGATGATCACGGTCAACATAGCCAGTTAGATCAGCGTTGAGATATTTCGCAAGGCTTAGCATTCCAGCATGCTTTCCACTGCAATTGTTATATAACGGATTTATTTTCTCGTGTGACCGCATTAAATTTTCTCGAGAGGTTTTGTCATAAGGCAAATGATTTCCACACTCGTAATAACTTTCGTCCAATCCAAGTTTGTCAAGCATGGATTTAGCAGTTTTCGCATGGATTTCTTCACCGTTATGCGATGCGCACATTAGTGCCAACTCATTCTCTGAGAATCCGGCGGATCGGACAGCGCCTTCACGGACACTTGCAGCTGCCTGAAAGGGTTTCAACGATGATCTTGCACAAGTAACATAATCCGGACTGCCGGAATTGTATATGATTTTCCCCTGATCATCCAGAGCAATGGCATAAACAGTGTGCAAACTCTCTACCATACCACCCCTGGTTATTTTAGCAGTAATAGCCATTATTTTTCTATCCGCTCCTCAATAATTCGGTCATAAAATAACATCCGCTTTAATCACAATTATACTATTCAATAAGAGTATTATAAAAAAGTATTTATGGGATTCGAATTGAAACATCAACAATATGAGCCACTCCCAGATCAGCACTTCCGGTTCTGAATCCATATCGAATTTTATAAATGCCGAATGTCAGATCAAGCCCTGACCCAATATCAAAATTGTTTTTAGAGTACTGAACCGACGCGTTAAAGGAGAACCGGCTCCACTGGACCCTGTTGGCAAGTCTGAAGATACTGCCATCTACTTTAGAAGAATGTTCTATTGATAGCATTATCTGATTTGACGTCTTTCCAAATTGATAAGAATAGCCTAATCCGCCTAGCAGCCGCAATGGGAGCTCGGGCTCTTCGACAAGTAATTTTGACATTGCCCCCAAATTAAGGACAGCTCCACCTACAATGATGCGATCGTTCAGATGTTTGATTATACCAAGATCAACAGCAGCGCCGCTTGAAGATTCGGTATACACCTGCATGTGGATCAATCTAAGGCTGAGTCCAATATTATATGTACCGAATTTGTTTGCGTAGGTACCATCAACAGCTGTTCCATAGGCCGAATAGACCGACACCGGCTCTGATGTGGGAATTTCCGTTCGAAACTCAATTCCATCCAGGGAAACGTATCTAATCCCCACATTTATAAATCCATTGAATGGGGTGCCACGAAAATTCACGGATGATACACGCACATCTTGCAACCACGATCCAAGTGATATGGTAAATCCAGTTCCGGTATTGCCCAGACTCAACGCAGCCGGATTAGCAGTGATACAATACCTGTGAATCGGGTGCTGCCCTAATCCATATTCGTATGCATTCAATGGTATGGCAAGAAACTGTGTTCCTATGGCAGATAGCATCCCAAGGAGCAAACACACCATTATCGAAATTTTAAAAAGTGAACGCATAGGATACTATATGTGTGGGTTGTGTAACTGATTCTATCCTCACGGCATAATCGATACGAGAATCAAAACGATCCAAAAGGGAATGGGTTATCCCCGCTCCAAAAGTAAATGTATTGTTCTGTAGACCAAACCTGAATGCCGTCGATTCACTATAATAATATTCTACTCCGCCTTGAAACGATGCAGAGAGAATTTCACTTTCGACTATTTCAACACCAAGATCAGCGGCTGCAAAAAAACTGTTAGTTGTATAACTCAATCCAAATTTTGTGTCAAGTGGGAACTGATCCTCATATACTCGTTTTCTATCAGTAAAAGCATCGCTTGACCACTGATACGCACTATTAATGTTCTGCAGAATGAGACCGGCAGATAATTTATTATTCACCTTATAAAGGATCCCAGCGTCATAGCCAATTCCGCTTCCCTGAAGTTTTTTATCTCCAGTTGGTAATTGATTTTGCAATATCTTTAGTGTTATACCTATGCTTATTCTATTTTTGAACTGTCTTGCAAAACTAAAGAAGATCGCATCTTCAGACGAAGAATAAGTTTCAGTATGTGCCCCGGAAGCGGTTCGTCCGTCGATATCGACAACTCCCGCATGAATCCAGACAATTCCAATTCCAGCTGCCGGCGGTAGATTCGCTGCAAAACTGATCGCGCTGTGACGACGGTCCAGTGATAAGAATTGGTTAGTGACTGATAGTGACCTGACGGAACGAAATCCAAGGCTTCCCGGATTGTAATATGCTGAAAAAGCATTATCCCTAACCGCTGTAAAGCCATTACCCATCCCTATTGCCCGGGCCGATGTACCAAGACGGAGGTAGCTGCCTGCCTGCCCGCCTGAAGCCTGTAGATTCGTCAAGGATGACCATAGTAGCAGGGCAGTGATCCCCGGCAATCCGAATCGTCTGTGAATTATTGCAGAAAATTTCACTATTTTACCACCACCAGCTTTATCCAGTGATCACCGCCAGACCATTTTAAACGCACAAAATATACACCGTTCGCCACCAAATCGCCGCGATTATCACGCCCATTCCACTTTACCGATCCATCCAATGTTACAGAATCAAAAGTCTGTCGGTAAACCTGCTCAAGTTGAAAATCATAAATTTGCATGGTCAATTTTGAAATGGTCTCGTGCCCGGTATGGAACCGAACCCACCCATCTAAACCTATTTGATTATGCACAAATGGTGAATAAGGATTTGGATAGGCATAAATTTTTTCCTGATCATACTCCGCCTGGTAGATTGTCCAATCGAGACCACGGAGATCATCCGATCGCGCCACACCGTCCGGTGTAGCAATCCAGATCACCGGAGAGGAGGGCACACCGCGTGCATCTATTACAGCATCATAAACAATGGCGGTCAGTATTTCATTTCCTGAATGTGTGATACTGTTAACCGCCGGGTCAAATTTTTCCCAACCTGATAGATCAGTTTTTATCCAGTAACCGGTTTCCGTAGAAACAACGATGATTGAATCCTGAGCAGAAACATTATATACTCTTTCTCCTAAAAGTTCCGGCACGGTTAACCATGATAATCCACCATCACTCGTAAAGCTTAATCCACGGTTTTCTTCCGGATTATCAGCGTTGACGGTCGCGGCCCACACTGTTCTTACTCCTTCCCATTCTTGAAGTGCAAGACCAACGACGAAATTACCTGCCAATCCATCCGCCGGAAATGAATAATGAATCCAATTGATACAGCCGCCATTACCGATAATTCCACGATTGATACCGTTTGCAGTACCGACCCAGACAGTATCACCGGAGGATATTACTGAAAATGCTTTATGATTATGATTCCCGCCATCTGAAGGATCGCGCGGATTAAGATAATAATCAGCAAGGATCAGTGCACCATTCACATTGATATAGGCGTTCTCATCACAGGTATTGAAAGCTACTTGATCGTCCTGGGGAAGGGGTATACGTTCCCAGACATAATTATCAATATAAGGATTCATCCGGCGAAGACCGCCCGCCCAGCTCACGATCCAGATATAACCACCACCAAAGGCAATATCATAAGTCAGGTTTTGAAATGGTGTCGTGATAGGCAAACACCGAAATTGTCCCAGGCCAAACCATTCCAGTGAATCTTCAGGAGAATCAATGGGCTGTTCCAGAATCTCCCAGACAGGAGTAACCTCAACATTAATAGACCCAGTCAAATATAATCCTGTCCCCACGGAAATACCCTCTGTAATAGTTGAACCGGCAAACATTAGCTGGGAATCCCCTGATCCTATGGCAGACACAGCATCTTCGTATAACTCGTTTCTCCCATTGGAAAGCTTCAGTGAATCCAGTGTTGTTGCTGAGCTCAAATCTTTAATCATCGCCAGTCCCCGGCTCGTACCTAGCCAGATATACGATTCATCATACAATTCAATCTCGGTAACCTGATTTGTTTTTAGCGCACTGGACTCCAAAGCATTATGCTTATTATCCGGGTCCAGTGAATATCGACTAGGATTCAACGACTGAGCGGTAGTAACCGAGAGCAAGGATAATACAACCAGCAATCCAAAAATTGTAATCCGTATATGTTGCCACATTATATACTGATGATTTATCGAAGCAAAATGTAAGTTAGACTTTGACACTATTTCCCCCTGTACAGATGGTTTACCAGGAGGGTGCCTACCTGCTCAAGGCTGGCGGCAGAACAGTTCTGAGGGATATCCTGGTGTGTGTGCCAGTAATTACCGTAACGGTTCGGGTATTCTATATCAATAATATCAATGGCAGGAATTCCAGCGACCTTCCAGAGCGGCACATGATCATCATAAATTTCACTCCCCAAACGATTCTGGAAAGCCGGTAGCGTAAGTTCCTCGGCTAAATCCCAGAGTTCCTTTACCAACTCACGATTTTGCTGGAATGAATTACGTTCAACGGGAATATTAAGATCGGCGTCTCCAACCATATCAATAACAATTGCATAATCGGGTTTCCTGATTGGAAGATTTCCAGCGAAATACTGTGATCCCTGAGCATAACTGTTAGCGATCGTCGAGAATCCGAGGTCTTCACCATCAAATAAGACAATAGAGACACCGATATCAAGCGGTGCAAGCGACAGTATCCGTGCTATTTCCAGGAGTACAGCGACACCGCTAGCCCCATCATTTGCGCCAATTATCGGTGTGTTTCGCAGCCCGGGATCGATGTCCATCTCAGCCCAGGGACGAGTATCCCAGTGTGCTCCAAGCAATAGTTGCTGCGGGGCATTCACATTAATCTGAGCAATGATGTTATTCAACTCATATGTTACGCCACTACGAGGTTCGCGATATTCGAAGGATTGGAAAAAAACAGTATCGGAATATGCTGATAACTTATCTGTTAAATACTTCAGACACGTCTGGTAGCCCTCCGAACCAGGATTGCGTGGACCAAATGAACATTGCTTCAGTAAAACATCAAACGCCAGGTTCCCGTCAAATCGGGGGACGCTGTTCTGGCAGCCCATGAAGGAGCAGAGCAGGATTGTTCCAGATAGCAATTTTAGAGCGTTCGTCATTTTATTTATCCACTAATGGCTATGTTCACATCAATTCCAATATCACGGTCAACCTTTTTCCCAACGATGTCCGAATCGCTTTCCCGGTACTCCAGCACAATGCCCCCACTGACACGCATGGAAAATGAATAAGATATTCGCATTCCCGCTTTCCAACTCGTTGAAGAGGAAAGTGGCGCAAAATCCTCCTTGGTTTTTGATCCCCAGGTCTTATTCTCATTCGAATCCAAATTGAACATAAAATTCATCGAATTTTTAATCCTGAAATCATTCAGGAACGGCAGCGGGATCGTAAGTCCGCCGCGATGATTATAATTCGAACTGACACTCCATGATTTATCTTTACGTAGTGTAATTCCAGTGCGTGCCTCATCCAGTGTTGTGCTAAGATTATTCCTAATATTTATAGAGATCCCTTTCCCGGTTGATATGGTCAATCCAACCAGGGGAGAAAAACTACTGATAACCTTGGATTGAATCAAATTATCCTTATTGTCGTCAATAAAGGATCCTAACGAAAAGAATTTGATATTTGGATTTTGAGCATTTTCTACTTTAAAGGATTGCGCCTCATTACCGTTATAGGCATGTTCTAGTGTGGCGGATTTGGCAAAAAGTTTCAGGATTGGCCAATCTTCAAATCCTGTCATTCGGAAACTCCACCCTGCAAATGGGAATCCATTATCTAATTTATTTCCATAAGAAAAATAATTGCGCGTGATAAACTGTTGATTAATACCTGCGCCGCTGCGATTATCGGCCACATCTTGGGTAAAATTAAAGTTCAACTTAGAAGTTTTGGTTAAATTTATTGAAGATCGGATAGCCATGGTGCGTTTATACTGCCAATCACCAGTATTCACTCCGATCTTTTCCGAATGTTTAAGTCCGTGGTCCGGCAGCCATCCAAATTTATATCCAGTAGGTACAGTACCTTGTACACCAAAGCCTGATCGATTCAGGTTTTCGGTGTAGGTTATATTAACAGAACTTATCTTTTTGATAAGTTTGATGACTCTATTTCTTTTTTTCCGTCCACGTTCTTCTTCGACCCGTTCTGATGATCCACGTTCGCTTTCTCCAGCCTGTTGGGTGATGTCAGGCTCTTCATCCAGATTAAGTCTGCGGCGCGGTTGAAGCTCAGGTTCCTTTTGCTCTTTGGGCTTAATTATTGCATCGATCATCGCCACCGGGTTAATTGATAAATTGGTTGTGAACCTTATTTGCGTTCCAATATTAGCCCCATCGAACGAAGAGCTAAGCGGTTGATTCCAACGATGAGCTGCAGTGTATACGAAATTCGGTTTTAACCATTTGCCTAAGTTCGGATTGTAATTTGCCTGGAAATTTTCTGAAACATTTGTGACTACCCCCGGATCCAGGTCACGAATTGCTGACCAGGCGTATCCACGAACCTCGTCAAGGTCGCTTTTAGCATTCCAGCCGTACCGGGTTTCAATATGATCAGTCAATTTGTAAACAATGTTCAGGATTCGATTCAGTCCAAGATTATATTCGTCCGGAACCCGGCCACCTGATCGTGAATCCTTTTGTACCAATTTCTCCGCAAAATCCATACTGGTATTGATGGAGGCTGGAGTATAGTAAATATTCGTTTCACCAATTTTAGATCCGATCGCAGGGATAAATCTTAACCATTTAAACGGCTTAATATGGTTGTCCCTTCTAAAAGTATGACTGTAAGCGAGCCTTCCGGAATACGATTCGTTGCGGACCTCACGCATTATCACATTACTGTTCACGGTACGGGTAGCGTTGAAACTACCCGTAAGGTTATCGAGTGTATAACGGATCCATTTATTCTCTGATTTCCCGGGTTTTGAGATGGTTGTTCCCAGACTTATCCGGTTTGACCTTGTAAGCGTCGAATCAGGTGGTTTGCCTGTGATCAGGATATCCGTTCCCGGAAGGTATTTCGGCTTATTAACCGTATTGGAGAGCGAGGCAGTAAAGGGCATGGTAACACCCCACGATTTAGGAAACAGTTTGTGAACCTGGAATGAGGAATTTATTCGAAAATCCTCATTGGTGCTATACGTACCGAGGCGCTGCTGAAGAACATGAAAGTCGGCATCCTTCCTGCTGAATATGATCGATGTATTTCCAAGATCGGCAATCTTGAGATTCGATTGAACCCGCATTGCGACTCCTTTATCTTTTTTCACACCGCTCAACCGCAATTCATCGATCCACACTTCACCAGTAATAGGAATATCGCTAACATTTCGTATTCCTATCGTAAAATATTGCAATCGCGACAGCGCGGGAGATCCCTTAATGATCACCTGCCGCCGGTCTGGATCACCATTGGTATCCGTGAACAAATATTTCTTTACATCAGCAGAGTCAATAAATGTGTCAGTATCACGCAATTTGTCCACCGTTTCAGAATTTTGTTGTTTCAGACGTGTCAGCCAATCCAAGTCGATATTGATGTTGTTTCGTCCCCGTTCCTCATCCCAGCCGGTATAGACCGGTTGGCTCACTTCGTAATAATTATCTCCCAATCCGAAACGCATGAATAGTTCAACGTCCGTTTGATCAGTTGATATAGCAAGACTTTTTCCATAGACATACATCTTTAAACGATCATAGGTCAGATAACTTTGTGCACGATTACCTGAAAGAGAGAATAATGTTTTTGTCGCGGCTGCCTTGTACTGTCCTGATAAATCTGTGAATTGAAAAACCAATGATTGTTCTTTTGACCGAATCTCGTTGATGGGATCATATTCTCCTTTCACACCTTTGGGCGGTTGGTAAATCGCATTGTCCTCCGTGTTGATCACAGCAATAGCAAACGTACTGTCCTTTTTCGTATAAACCTCGGAGGTGTCGGCAGCAATACCCAATTCCTGCCAGTCATTTCCCACGATCTCGATCTTGGCTATTTCCAACACACTAGTACTTACCACACCTGACCATACCAATCGCATGGTGCGAATCTCATTCCATTCGATGCTCCGGATTTTTCGAAAATGACTTAGCGGCACTCGGTACAGCCGCCAACCGGTCGGTATGCCGTTATCCTCAGTCACACCAGCCAGGTAAGTCGTATCATCGAGTGCGATCGTATTCGTGAAATAATCGTTGGTGATATCTAGATATCCTGTCTGGTCAAGATCCTCCGTATCCGGATACTTTCCGCCCGCCTGTTGCTGTGCGCCAGAACCATTCCCTTCTGTTCCATTAACTTTTGAATAATCGGAGCTGCCCTCCGAATAGTACCAGTTGTCACCGTTCGGATCTTGTGCATCAATATCAACACCCGTGTTAATAAGTTCTTGTTCACCACTGGCAAGATACTCACTATAAGTCGGTCCATTTACATCGAGACAGCTATCCCAGCCATCCTCATATTCGTCAGTGCAACCGTCAATACCTCTATCTTCACCTGGATCAAGAATTGTATTTCCGATCGTGAGTCCGGCTTGCGGAGTATCTTCTGTGTTGAGCCGATTATCCCCATTTCTATCCTCACTAATCTTGCCCATGTTCACCATAAGTCTCCCCTCATCACCGCGTAACCAAATCTCGAAGAACTTACTCTGCGTCTGGTCAAAATCACCGGAATGAAACGATGTCGCTATTCCTGCCCACAAAGAATCCCTGGCTGTACCAGCCTGATGCGAACGGGTCGTATAATTCAAAACGAGGATATCCGTGGTCGTATTAGCAGCCCTGGTTGAGGTAGAAAGGTTTGGCCATATGGTTCTTGTTGCCACTTTGCCATAGGGATTATACCATATTAGTCGTGCTCGATATCTCTGGTTCAGACCCAACCCTGTAGTTGAATCCAGGGGTGCTGAGGATTCTTTCCAGAAGCGACGCATTATTACAGGATTCGTACTGCGTTTGGCTCCCTCAAAATCATCAATAAAAGCCACTCCATTAGGATCACCTGTAGCGGCATTTGAAATTGGATTGGGGTTCGGGATCACCTGGGCAAATTCTCCTTCAATTGAGAATACTGAGGTCGCTTCCGTTTCAATAAGCGGTAATCGATCTACCAAACGTGTGAAGGCACCCAGATCAGTCTCGAAGCGCCCATTTATGTCCCAGATAAAATTCCTCGTGGGTTCATAACCCACTTCCACCTTTTTATTTATTACGGACTGATTATAATAGAGGGCAGATGCACCGATAAAAGACCGGGGGCCCAGATCCATTTGAGCTCTGCTGCCCATTATTACCTTTTTATCAAACGAGACCAGTTCGTGCTTATCGTATAATATCTTTATTTCTGCATTAGGATCTTCTATCTCGCTGATCATGATAATGGTGCCGGTGAGGTAGTCAATCCGATAATCAATATCCCTTTGTATCTGATTTCCCCCGCGGTACACTTCCTCACTGCCCTCAACGACCATAAATCCCAAGTTGATTGTAGAGCTTGGGTTACTGTAATTCGCTTGAATTGTGAAACGACTGTCACCTGAATATTGTGAAAAGATTGTGGTCGTGTACATTTTACCCGATCCGAGCGCCTCATTCAGCTCGCTGTTCAGGTTCCCGCCTTCGAGTGAGTCACTTGAGATAAAAGGAAGCAATGCTGGAAAATGAATTTCCCCGCCGACCAGATTTATAATATTCGAATTATCCAGGTCTATTAATTCATCTGGAATAGAGATACCATTCTCGTTTTCCGTATCCAGACCAAATTGCGTCAGGTAAGTAACTCCATTTTCATCACGGTGACTGGGAGGAGTTAGACGATCGTTTACGATACTTACAGAGAAGCCTTCTTTATTAATGTTTGTGGACCCGAGGTAATAAACATTCTTGAACATCAGATCCCAGGTCGGATGGTTCGGATGTGGCGACTGAGGTTTCAGCATCTTCAGGGAAAGACCTAGAGCTTCATTATCCGTGATATCACGACCGATAACTAGCAGGGTATCGCCGCTAATTCTATCAACCAAGGTATAGTGACATGCCAGAATTTGATCCTGCGCAGAGGATTTCATCCTGATGAATCCCAGGTCTTCACTGACTATATAATCCACGTTTCTTTCCAATTGCAGAAAATTACCGGAGCGACTATTATCACTAAAACTGTCGGGATCCGAAGGATCGATATAAGCAATACCAACATCAGCACCGGGATCATTAGTAAGGTCCATTTTATATAACTCAAAATTGGTGACTTTCACATTTCCTCTTGTGTGTAATCCTTCCGCATCAAGGGGATAGAATGGGAAAATGCGAACTACCCTATTGTCTACTCTAACGTCTATTCCATTACGAAACCAATCATGAATAAAGAAGTACTGATTTTTAATATAGTTGTAATCTTTGATTACCTGCGTTTGAGGGCGAGAGTTTCCCTTGTATTCCTGTCTTTCTTTTCTAGTGCGTTCAATCGACGCAATAGCAGTAATGTCAACGGGACCAAGTTTCACCAATCCTTTTATGCCAAATAATCCCTGATTCTGTCCTGAGAATGTTACAAACTGGGTAGCCGGAAGAGATAACGCGATATTTCCCGCTTCGATTGTCTGAATAATCTCATCATCTTTCCCCTGATATGAAACCCTGATATTGTTCTCCCAATCAAAATCACGTTCAGAATCCTGATCCATATTGACCGAAACACGGTCACCAATAGTACCTTCAATATTCAAGTGTTGAGTCTGATCTATTTTAAACTGCGTCGTTTGTGATTCCGTATAACTTGAACGGATCTGCTCCTGATCCTGAAAAATCATTTTCCCGGAGATGTTGACGTTTCCGTTTACACGCAGTGATGCTCTCCCAAACTGACCCAGGTCCACGCCGACCACTTCCAATGCGCGACCACGCTCCTGACGTTTCTGATCTTCCGTTTCTTTTCCCACCGTCATATTCACCTGTTCTTCAAAATTCCGAATACTATTTATTCTGAAGCGCTCAAATACATACCATTCCAGGGGTGCGGTGAATGGCACCAAAAACACCCGCCCGGATATTGATTCGGTAATCGTAATAAAATCCCAGTTTTTATCTACCTGCACACTACGCACAGGTTTCAAGTCCGGGTTTTGAATTAAGCTACGTGGATAGAAAAGCACATCAAAATCATCTAATAAGGGAAAGGTCGGTATGCGGAACCTAAAAGGATCAACTACAAACGAACCCCTGATCTTCAGGTCCTGGGCGAGGGCGCTCGCGATCGAATCAGGTTTAACTGACTGACCTGCGAGGAAATTCAGGTTTCCCAGCAAAATGAGGATACCCCACTTTATAATTCGTCCCTTTTTCAAAGGGTTCTCCTGTTACTAATAAAAGATGTTCTGTTCCCGGATCAAGTTTCCGGTTTTATTCAGATAGCAGGTGGGGTTCTATAATTTTCTCCTCATATTTCGGGGTAAAGAATTGTTTTGGTCAGAAGTTTACGAAGTTTTCCCAGTGCAAGTCCACGATGACTGATTTTATTTTTTTCTTCCGTCGAGAGCTCTGCAAAAGTTTTATTCAAACGTGGGATCAAAAATACAGGATCATACCCAAAACCCCGCGATCCCCTGGGTATATCGGTGATTATTCCCTCTACGGTCCCCTCGGCCCAGAGTTCGATAACGCCATTCACATAGGACACAACAGATCTGAATCGTGCGGTTCTCTGCTGAATCGGAAGGTGCTTCAAATCTTGCAACAGTTTCACCACATTATCATTGTAGGTTGCCGAGTCACCTGCATACCGGGCAGAATAGACACCAGGGGCTCCATTTAGAGCATCAACTTCTAATCCGGTATCATCGGCAATAGCTGGTAACCCGGATTGCTGATTAACGGTCCTTGCTTTTATAAATGCGTTTTCCATTAATGTTTCCCCGGTTTCCGCGATATCGCCAATGGCAGGAAAATCATCCAGGGTAAATAAACGAGCCTTTAATACCGACAGGACGTGCTGCATTTCACTTAGCTTATCCCTGTTGTGGGTAGCCAGTACTATTCTGTCTGTGATCAACTTCATTGAATAACAGTATTTTTAGGCGAAAACATAGAACTTTGATGGCTGATCTTCAAGTGATTTATGGTCGGTTAGCACCTAATTTTAAATTGATTTCAGAATAGGACACCCCTAATTTCGACGGCGTTTTTCGAGAGGAAAATGAAATCCACTTTCCGGCTCGGTAGCTCAGTCGGTAGAGCAGAGGCCTGAAAAGCCTTGTGTCGGCAGTTCGATTCTGTCCCGAGCCACTATAGATTTATTCTCGTGAAATCCCTCTAAAAGAGGGGTTTTTGATTAAGATTAGAATAGGTGGAAATTGGTGGAAAAATGAGTTTTTTCCACCACCTTCAAGCACAAGGTGGTGGAAATTTTCACAACTCACAAATTTTTCACATCAATTTCTTACTATTTATTAGAGACTGTCGTGTAAAGACTTTGTTTATCGACGGTAGGTTCTAAAAGATTTTACAATGGGTTAAGGATCTTCAAGGCTTTATTAGCCTTTTTACGAACTTTTTTGACCGGATCGTTTTGCGCAACGTCATTTAATAGATCAACCGATTTCTCGGTAGAAGATCCCATCACCTCCAATGCATCAACACCCATCCAACGCACTCCCCAATCTTTATCACTCAAAAGCGCATAAATAGATTCAATATCAATACTGCTTAAATCTTGGAGTAGTGGAATCTGCGATTGTTCCAAATAATTATAGTTTGAAGGATCACGCACAAAAGGTATGGGTTCACACGCTGGTAAAAAAAGATCGTAGGTGGCATAAGATTGATCCGTGCGTTGATCATGAATCCATTCTACATCGATAAACTCAAATCTGACTGGTGTGATCATATTTTCTTCAATTCTTATTTCCACACTTCCAATTGGTTCAATTCGTGCACTTGCACCAAACGTTTCCGACAATCCCATTACAATAGGAAAAGTATGAAAACCCGGACTTTCTGCAATGTAATGGGGCAACTCAACTTCACGTCGGATGATCACATATTGTCCATCGTTCTGAATAGCTGGAAACTGATAATTCAGTGCCTCATCGTCTTCCAGGTAG
>JAZGBQ010000131.1:0-3061 GCA_036476435.1 Fidelibacterota bacterium | reverse complement strand
CGGACGCATGGTTTAACTTATTCTGCTTTCATAGCTGGTATCAAAGAGCAAGATATTGAATTAAATCGCAAAACACTTGCGGAGTTGGCTGTTAATAATCCCGAAGCGTTCGGTACACTGGTGAAATCTATTAAGCAGTAAATCTTGCATGTCAATTAATAATAAGATCGAGGCAGTTCGTGAGAAATTCAGGACTGCCCTCGATTCTTTTCCATCAGATTCAATAGAAATTGAAAAATTAAGGGTGAAATTCCTCGGTAGGAAAGGCCTGATAGCTGGACTTTTCGCAGAGATGGGTTCACTGTCATCCTCCGAACGACCAGATATAGGGAAAATTCTTAATGAAGTAAAAAGTGATCTCACAGCGCAATTTGAGAAGAAAACTGCCGCGGTAAAGATTTTTGATACAAACGGAAAGGACAGCCATAAGAATATCGATTATACGCTTCCCGGTAATAAAATCAAGACCGGATCGATTCACCCGATTGAACAGGTTACAAAGGAATTAATTGATACATTCAAAACGTTAGGATTTTCCGTTGCATACGGCCCTGAAATTGACGATGACTACCATAACTTCTCTGCTCTAAATATTCCCAAACACCATCCCGCAAGGGATATGCAGGATACGTTCTTTATTGATCCTGAGACCGTGCTGAGAACACATACTTCAAATGTACAAATTCACCTCATGGAATCTATTGATCCACCATTGCGATATATAGTTCCAGGCAGGGTTTATCGTAACGAAGCTATTAGTTACAAAAGTTATTGTCTTTTTCACCAGATCGAAGGCTTATTTGTTGATAAGAATGTCACATTCGTCGAAATGAAAAGTATTTTGAATTATTTTGTTCACCATATAATTGGGAGCGATGTCAAGGTTAGGTTCAGACCCAGTTATTTTCCATTCACTGAACCGAGCGCCGAAGTTGATATATGGAATAATGAACGAGGACAATGGATGGAAATTCTCGGGTGTGGTATGGTTGATCCCAAGGTATTTGAAAATGTGGGGTATGATCCGAAAGTATGGAAAGGTTATGCTTTTGGATTGGGCGTAGAAAGAATTGCTATGCTAAAATATAAGATCGAAGATATTCGCATGTTTTATAGAAATGACATTCGATTTTTGGAGCAATTTTAATGTTAGTGTCCATTGACTGGCTCAAAAAATACGTTGATATTAATGAGAATATCCGTGAGCTTTCAGATCTTTTTACCATGTTGGGACACGAAGCGGAAGATTTTATTGAGCCTGATATTTCCGGACCTGTCGTCACAGCGATCGTTAAGGATGTAAATAACCACCCAAACGCAGAAAATCTGAAAATATGCAGTGTTTATGACGGTCAGAAGAATTTTAAGGTTATCTGCGGGGCGCCAAACGTAAAAGCTGGTCAGACAGCAGTTTTTGCTAAGATTGGATCGACATTACCGGGTGGGATGAAGATTCAAAAAGTCAAGATTCGCGGAGAGTTCAGCGATGGTATGTTGTGCTCGGAAATGGAGTTAGGAATATCAGACAATCACGAAGGAATAATTGCGTTACCGGATGACACAATTCCTGGAATGCCATATTCAGAATTCTTGAAGAATTCAATTTCAGCACTAGAATTAGATATTACACCAAATCGCCCGGATGCCCTATCACATATAGGACTGGCCCGGGATATATCAGTTAAAACCGGTCGGAAACTTACCCTGCCTGCGGTGAAAGAAATAAAGCAGCCTGATGTAAAAGAGGATGTAAATATTATTATTGACGATCCTTCCGCGTGTCCCAGGTATATTGCCGGTGTTGTAACAAACATTAAGGTTGGCCCATCACCGGGTTGGATGGTGAGTTATCTTAAGGCAGCCGGGCAAAGAAGTATAAACAACATTGTAGATATTTCAAATTATGTTTTATTGGATATGGGCCATCCAACTCATATTTTCGATTTTAATCTACTGCCCACAAAAACGATTCGCATCAGGCATGCAAAAAAGGGCGAACAGTTTATTACCTTAGACGAAGAAAAACACATTCTTAATCCCGAACATCTCCTGATTACTGACGGTAAGAAACCTATTGCGCTGGCAGGAATAATGGGAGGGCTAAACACGGCAGTAAACGAGGATACTGAAAAGGTTTTGATAGAAAGTGCCTATTTTGATCCTATGACAATTCGCAAAGGTTCAAAATCACTGGGTATGTTAACAGAAGCCAGTCGTCGATTTGAACGTGGAGCGGATCCTGAAGGAGCTGTTACTGCGTTCATAAGCGTTGTCGAATTATTAGAGAAATATGCAGGTGGCAACCTCGTATCAGATATGATAGATGCCTACCCGAAGCCAGTTATTTCACCTACTATTATTCTGAGAAGGAGAAATGTTGAGGAATTAACAGGTTGTGAGATTTCGGGAGATTTCATTGAAACCTCTCTTTCGGGATTGGGTGTTGATCTTGAAAAATCAGGTAAAGGAAAATGGACCTGTACGCCACCTACATTCCGTCCGGATCTTGAACGCGAGGTTGACCTGATTGAAGAAATAATCCGACTTTATGGATACGATAATATCCCTTCCTCAAATAGGTTTGTAAGCGTTTTTGATGAAAGCGGCGAAGATCCTTATGGATATTTGGAAAAATTATATGGTCATTTATCAGGATTAGGATTTCATCAATGTTATAATAATTCACTTCAGCCAGAGGATCGAGCTTCTGCTTCACAGCTGAATCCAGTAAAAATAATGAATCCACTAAGTCGAAAATTAGCTAACGTTCGAACATCATTATTACCGGGATTGCTTTGGAATATTGATACCAATATAAAGGTAGGTAATTCCGATCTGATGTTGTTCGAAATTGGCCAGGTTCACGAGAATAGGGGAGAGGGACTTGCGGGAATTGTCGAACGATCAATGACTAGTGGCGTTATCCATGGTAAGCTGGCAACCAGTGACATCTATAACAATACTGATATTCATCTCGATTATTTTATGCTGAAGGGATATGTTTCGAGTTTTCTTAATTTAATAAGCCATAATGACCCCTCATTTGTTGAGCTTGAAGACA
>JAZGBQ010000130.1:0-29612 GCA_036476435.1 Fidelibacterota bacterium | reverse complement strand
TATATACAGGATGCGAACGACAACAGCCAATTTAACGGATTTGATGGTGACCACGATGCCGACGATGCCGAAGTCTATATGGGCTTGGTGCGTTCCTTTAACGTAGGTGTTAACATAAGCTTCTAATTTCCAAATACTGGAATAATGCACAGAAAAAGCCCCGGTTTTTCAACCGGGGCTTTTTTTAACCTCTCGAATTGAATTATACTCTATTCTAATTGGATCAGGTGTTCATCCCTTTAATAGTGACTTCATGTTTTTCATTTTATTTCATCCCGTTCAATTCTTTTTGAAGACGTGTTAAATCAAGGACTTTCTCAGTTGGATCCTCTTTGCGGCGTTCAAGTTCTCGTATTTCCAGGCGTAATTCTTTAATCTGTTCTTTTACTGGCGTTAACCTCAGCACCTTTGCATAATCAGAAATGGCTATTTCAAGGTCTGTTTCGAAAAGTTCATCCATGAGTATTTTTGTAACCAATTCACGCTCGTTTTTATCTTCAAATTGATCCACTACGGCGGCATGATCAATTTCCTCGTATATTGGCATAAGGATCTCAGCCAGCCTCTTCAAAATTGGTTCTGAAAATAATTCCAGCTCAACCGAATCGCGCACCTGCTGACGGGCGCTTTCACCAGCGCCGGCCAATATTTTAATCAGTTCCACCTGTGACCTTTGCGCCTGAGATGAAAAGGAATCGTACATTTCTTCGCTTTCTACCTTCCGGGGTTGATCCTCATCCACAAATCGTCGCGACCCGCGTCTCATTTCCCGTTCCAGGCGTTCATAAAGATCTTCCTCATCCACCTTTAATTTCTCTGCCAGTGTTCTGAGCAATTTATCCCGGATAATGCTATCTTGAATGGTCGCCAGGTCCTGAATAATATCCTGAACAAACCGCGATGTTTCCATACCCGTGAATTCATCAACATTTACCGTTTGCAGTTGAAATTCGATCAAAGGTATTGCAGTGCGTGCCGCCTCTTTAAACGGTCCGAGACCCTGCTTTTGCACCCAGTCATCCGGATCAAGATTTTCAGGCATCTTAATAACCCGGGGCTCCACCCCGGCTTGATAAAGAAGGTAGCCAGCCCTGAGGGCAGCTTTGATACCGGCGGGATCGCCATCATAAGCGAGATATACCCGTTTAGCAAACCGTCTGATCTGGTTCACGTGTTTTTCTGTTAAAGCGGTACCGGATACTGCTACGGTATTCTTTGCACCGGCCTGAAACAGCTGCAGAAAATCCGTGTAGCCCTCTACGAGGATCATAGAATCCGATTTCCTGATAGTCGGCCCGGAGGCTTGGAAGCCATACATTACTTCACTTTTGTGATACAGCGGCGTTTCCGGTGAATTAACATACTTGGCTGGTTCTTTCGGATCAATGGCACGCCCGCCAAAGGCTATAACTTTTCCTGAAGGATGAAAGATTGGAAACATGATCCTGTTATGAAAACGGTCAAATGTTCCTTTGTCAGTCTTCGTAAAGAGCCCGGACTTATCCAGAACGTCTTTAGGGAATTCTTTTGCTCTGGCAGCCTTTAAAAGATCATCCCATGCATCCAATGCCAAACCAAGGTGAAATTTTTTAATAGTTTCTTCGGTCAACCCTCGCTCTTTAAGGTAACCCAGGATCTTTTCACCTTTTTCAGAAAATAAATGCCCCTGGTACCGTTTCATTGCCAGCTCATGGATCGCATACAGGTTAGAAAAAAACTCTTTTGCCCCGGGCTCCGTATCTGCTTTTATTTCTATCCCGTAACGGTCTCCCAGGCGTTTTATTGAATCCACAAAACTGATCTTCTCAAAATCCATGAGGAAGGAAATGGCATGCCCGCCCGCTCCGCACGCGAAACACTTGTAAATCTGTTTCGACGGTGATACGTACAGGGATGGATGAACATCATTATGGAAAGGACATAAGCCTACGAAATTCTGTCCTCGTTTTCGCAAATCCACATACTGCGATACAACATCGACGATATCGGCCGTATCACGAATTCTATTTATGGTGTCTTCAGGGATTCTGGCCATGCCGCGGTGATCCGCTACTCTTCCTGAGACGGCACTATGATTCCCCGTAAAAATTCCTCTCCTGCCTCTACCGGATCGTCCCATCCAAAAATGCTGACGGTAGCATTCCTGGTCCAGGTCAGCGTTCGCACAAGTGACGATTCGTCGTACAAGGTAAGGGACCATTTCTGAACTGGCATCAGCTCAAAAATCCAAATGATGACGATCACAATGATGGCTGCCTTGAATGCCCCAAAAATAAATCCGGTTGTCTGGTTAAAAAGTTTTAGTTTTTCTGCTATCAAATATTTTTCAGCCAGCCCGGTCAAGATACGAATAAGAACAAGAACCGCGACAAAAATCATCGCAAAACAAAGTATCAACAGTATATAAGGATTGAAGTCTACAATACTCTGAAGAACCTTTGCTAATCCAACATAATATTTCATGCCCGCCAGGGCTGCGAACAACACACTCAAAAACCGACCCAGTTCATCGACCAGACCACGTCTGTAACCAATTCCACCGAGTAAAACCATCAGTATTATGGAACTGATATCAAATGCCCGTGCGAAATCTATTGGAGAACCTCACGTACTATTTTCTGCGCTAATTTCCCATCAACTTTTCCCGCACCGCGTTGCATCACCGCCGGCATGACCTTTCCAAGATCGGATAGTGACTCCGCGCCTACCTCTCCGACGATTTGTTGAACAAGCATAAAAACCTCTTTTTCCGTTAACATTTTTGGGAGATATGTCGCAAGGATCGTCAGCTCTGCCGATTCTTTTTCAACTAAATCCAATCGCCCGCCCTGCTCGAACATAGCAATGGACTCCTTTCGCTGTTTCACAAGCGCTTGAATCACTTTGAGCTCCTCACTCGCAGACAAAGTTTCCCTTTTTTCTATCTATTGATCCTTTAATTTGCTCAGAATACTCCGCAAAGCACCAGTTTTAATGGTGTCTTTGGATTTCATGGAGGTATGAAGTTCTTTTTGAATTTGTTCGATTAACGACACGTTCCGCTCATGTCTGATCGATTCGCTTCATAGCTAACAACAGCCGATCCTGATCAGTTTCGAATCCAATGAAACGCCGCCCTTTCTGCTTTACCTGTACACCTACTCCACCATTACGCATAAAAGGGTCCAGCACCCAATTGAGTTTATAACTGCTGGCATCAAGAATCCTATCGATAACAAGGACAGGTTTATCACCAGCTGGTGTTTCCGGAACTTTTACCGGAATGTTTAAAATATCGCCCCAAAAATTTGAAGAAATACGTCTTTCATGGTTTTCGTCCAGCGCAACCTGCCCCCCAGATTTTTGATCGAACAGAAATTCGTCAGATTTTGTTGCAAACCAGATGTCCGTGAGGGAATTGCGCCATATCTTCGTCTTTGGCTGATCTGCTGCTGCCGAGTTTCTCCACGTGATCCGGCACTGGACGATCAGGTTGTCATTTAACAGGGCATGATACATTCCGGAGAATCTCCAGCTGCAGAACAGATAGATCGCACCAGTTGTTTTTAGAACACGAAATGATTCTTTCAGCCAATCATTATTCCACTGGTACATTTCCTGCAATGTGAACGGTGCCCCTTTTTCCCGGATTCCGCGCCACGGATTCTCCGGTGGATCGGCAACGATAAGATCAATAGAATCCGCCGGCAATTGGGAAAGTCCCGACAATCCATCCGTCAGGAACAATCCTTCGCGCATTTCTTCCGCGGTCATCTCAATATCTTTTGCCTTTTGTATAGCCGGCAGGTAGCGGTTAAGATCGGAAATACTCAGTCCCCAAATAGGTTCGAGAGGATTGGCGAACAGTGGCGTATTTTCACTTTCGGGCATAGCTTAATTTATGAATTGCTGGATTGACAGAAAATCAAATCCGGTTAGCGCCGGCATTGACATTTGATGCATCCGGCTGGCAAATTTCTCCATTATGAAACAGAAGAAAAAGGTATTGTTCATGTGCACTGGTAATTCTTGCCGTTCGCAAATGGCTGAAGGACTTCTGCGCCGCATGGCTGGCGATCGGTTCGAAGTATTCAGTGCCGGAAGCCATCCCAGTCGTGTGCACCCGCTTTCTATTAAGATCATGAGCGAGATTGGGATCAATATTTCTCGGCATACCTCTGATCATGTGGATCAATACCTTGATAAGGGAATTGACATTGTAATCACTGTTTGTGATCATGCGAATCAAGTGTGCCCGGTATTCCCGGGCGAAGTGGAGCGGATTCACTGGAGCGTAGATGATCCCTTCAGTGGCTGGGGAGACGATGATCAGCTGTTGAGCCGCTACCGTGAAACCCGCAGCGATCTGAAAAGACGAATTGAGGGATTCTTGGAAACATCAGTGTAAATTCCCTTTAGTTTATTTATTAATTAATTATAATAAGAGGTTGACTGTAATGCGCATTCCATTCGCAGTATTATTGGCACCCTGCCTGCTCTTTGCCCAATTTGAAAGACGAATACTAGCTATTAACGAATTCCTGGCGGCACCCGATTCCGGACAAATAGAATTCATAGAATTTGTATATCACGGTGACACTGCATTATGCTAATAATGAAAAACATAATTAAAGGATAATACGCACAGAATCGGAACAAAAAATCTGCCCACACGTAAAGCAAGCAGAAGTTGAATAAGGAGAAGACAAAATGTTGCGACTATTGTTATCCGTTTTAATGCTCGTCACTCTTTCAGAAGCTCAGCAGAAAAAAGTTATAACCAGGATCATTACCGATGAGGGGGATAAAACCGAGGCCTCAGTAAAGGTTGAGGTCGAAGATAATCTGCTGAAATTCAGGATCGAAAAAGACGGCGATATTCAGGAATTTGAAGTTGATTGCACCGATAAAGAAGCACTGGCAGAGATGGAAAAGACCCTGGCTGAACTGGGTGCCAGCGTTCACATCAAAGGAATTCATGATGATAAACACATGGCCTTCCGGGACAAGCGCGGATTTCTCGGTGTTCAGATTCAGGATCTAGGTGAACAACTGCGTGAATATTTTAAAGTAAAAGGTGACGCCGGGGTTCTTGTGTCAGAGGTCGAAGAAGACAGCCCGGCTGATAAATCCGGATTGAAAGCCGGTGATGTCATACTTAAAGTCAACGATGAGGATGTTGCCGACACAGGTGATCTTACCCACGTTATCCGCAACTACGATCCGGGCACAGAAGTTACCCTTTCTATACTGCGCAACGGCAGGAAGAAATCTATCAAGTCGGTTCTTGGCGAAACCGAGGATCGTTTTCTAGCCTGGAATCATCCCGATCAATTCCGGGGGCCAAGGGCTAAAATGTTCAAATATGGAGTACCTTTCAAACATTTTGACAAAGATTTTGATATAGATATTGATGTGGACGATTTAGGTGAGAGGAATATGGAACATTATATGTTCTTGAAGGATTCAGAACTGAAAGAAGAACTGGAAGATTTGAAAGACGAACTTAGGGAGATGAAAAAGGAGCTTAAGGAATTACGGCACAGTAAGTAGTTCAAAGATACAGTATCGCGCTCGCGCTTCTATTGAATGCAACAAAACTGGTCCCGCACGGGGCCGGTTTTGTTTTATCTCTTGGGACTTGTCTTTTGCCGTGAATAAATTGACAGTCTCTTAACTTATTCCCATGATCACCAGACATCTTATAATACTTACACTGATGACCGCTGCTGTCAGCTTTGGACAGAACTTTGTCTGGCCGGTTCCAACAGGTACGAGCCTATCGTCAAACTTCGGAGAATTTCGGCCGGCACATTTTCATATGGGCATTGATATTCGCACCAATCAAACTGAAGGACATCCGGTCTATGCTATTGAATCCGGGTTTATCTCCCGGATGTCAACTAACTACTCAGGATATGGTAAAGCACTTTACCTCACAACAAATGAGGGTCGAAAAACACTTTACGGACATTTAAGTAAATATTCCCCGACACTTGACAGTCTGCTGCACAGTATTCAATTGAACCAACAGTCCTACCGCATCAATGAATATTTTGATCCTGGTACAATTCCCGTGAAAAGAGGAGATATTATTGGCTATTCCGGCAATACGGGCGGGTCTTTTGGTCCCCATTTGCATTTTGAACTGAGAAATTTGATGGATCAACCGTTGAATCCTTTAGTGTACGGCTACCAGCTGAAAGATTCGACCCCACCGGTAATAAGGAATATTACGGTCCTGCCTTATACCGCCCGTACGCTTATCCAGGGATCACCCTTGCCGCAGACTTTTGTTCCCCCTTCTTCTGGTTTGGTGGAAAATCAATTTCCTGTTTTGCCGGATACCATATCAATCACGGGAGCGTTCATGATCTCAGCCTGGATTGAAGATATGGTCCAGGGGGCCAGTAATGTGTATCAATTTTATAAAGCAGTGCTCACCATGAACGGGCAGGCTATATTCTCTGTGTCCTATGACAGCCTCGATTTTTCTCAGGATCGCTATGTGGAAACAGTGCATGGTCAACCACCAGGCCTGCACTCATCCTCTAAGTTTCACAAACTCTACCGGCTTACAGATTACCCCAGGTTACCAATTCACCAGACAAAAGCCCTGGGCATCATTAATCCATCCCCAGGATATAACCGTCTAGGCCTGAAGGTTTGGGATCAAGCAGGGAATACGACCGAACGATCATTAATTATACATAATCCGGGGAACGGACCTGAAAAGATCGACTATTTGCATTCGGAATTAGGAGATTTGGAGGAGGAAAAAGCCAGTGATCAATCACAAACAAAAGTTTCAATCAGGCCTTATTATATTGAATCCGGAGCCTATCTGATCGTTAAAACAAACATGGAACTTGGGAATAAGCCTGCCTTGCGGATCCGGCACGGCAGTACCCATATAACAACAGAACTGCTCCGATCTAAAGATACCGTATACAGCACGCGGCTGCTTTATCCTGGAATATTTTCAGAAATGGACGAATGCGTCCTTATGGTTGAGAAAAAACCCATACATACGTTCAATGAATTACCGCCGCTGACAGCATTCGACATGGAAGAGGCGGTAACCGTATTCTCAGCAAATGGCGATTGTGCCATCACGATTACTCAAAAAAGTCTGTTCAGACCAGGATTGTTTTGGATCAAAACCATTCCAAATCCAGCCCTTAAATATGATAATAAAAAGAAGAATATCAATAATGCCCCTGTTCCTCTATCGGCGGTCTATCGGTTACAACCCGGTGGTATCCCGGTTAGGACTTCGTTCAAAGCAATGATCCGGCCGACTAAATTGATTCCATCAGAGGCAAACCAGCTGGCATTGTACTACTACGATGAACAGCAGGACGATTGGACCTTTATGGAAAGCAGCACTGACCCTGCAACGGGTATGATAACAGCCGACATGTCCGAATTCACTGCAATTAGTCTATTCAAAGACAACCAGGCGCCGGTAATCACTTCAGTTTATCCGGTCAATAGATCTACCATCCCCCAGGATGAATTGCACTTTATCAGAGTACTTATCCATGATGATCTTTCAGGTATCAGACCTGATGAAAGAACACTTTTCATGACATTGAACGGCCACCGGTTGATATCAGAATATCAGCCTGTTGATCGTGAACTCACGCATCATCTTCGAAAGCCGCTGGAACCTGGTGATTATGAATTGGAAATTGTTGCTGAGGATCGTGCTGGCAACTCAGCCCCTGTCAGGATTAAATTTTCAGTTGAGTAATGCTTTTTCCCTATAAAGACGACAATCCCCGCATTCTAATTCCCTATGTCACTTACAGCATTATCATACTTAATGTTCTAATCTTTTTTTACCAATTCGGGCTCGATCTCATCGCAGAACAGGAATTCACAGTGAAATTTGGCCTAATACCCGCTACTTTTTCCGATGTACCCTTGTCCCAGATCATTGACAATTATTCCTATCGGATCAGCCAGGCGATAGGACGGCCGGTCTCATTAAACGTTACACCAGGCAGTCCCTGGCTGACCATATTCACTTCCATGTTTCTGCATGGTGGCTTTGCGCATATCATTGGCAATATGTGGTTTCTCTGGATCTTTGGTGACAACGTAGAGAGTACCCTGGGACACACACGATTTATCATATTTTATCTTCTGAGCGGCCTGGGTGCGGCTTTCGCGCAAGTTTTTATTGACGTTTCTTCTATGATCCCCATGATCGGAGCAAGTGGGGCTATTGCCGGTGTCCTGGGTGCTTATATGCTACGGTTTCCCCGCGCTCGGGTGCATGTCTTTATTTTTCTATTTATCATTATTACAACCATTAAGGTCCCGGCATTTGTAGTTATTGGGATCTGGTTTCTCAATCAATTGACATCTGGAATCGGATCGCTGGGACTTGACACTACTGGCGGTGTGGCCTGGTTCGCCCACATCGGCGGCTTCGTAACCGGAATAATTATTGAACGGTTATTTCATTTCGTTCGGATCCAGAAGTATTAGAAGGATTATATCATGGATAAATTAATCGAAACAGCATTCACCATGAGGACACGGGCTCACGCACCTTATTCGCATTACAGGGTCGGGGCGGCAATAATGACCGCTGACGGCTCCATCATTGGTGGATGCAACGTCGAATCAAGCAGTTATGGGCTTACCTGCTGTGCCGAGAGAGCTGCCCTGTATCATGCTATTGCGGAAGGGCACACTACTTTTACAGCCCTGGCGGTGGCAACCGAGAACGGCGGACCGCCCTGCGGTGCCTGCCGGCAGGTTATCTGGGATCTATGCAAAGACATTCCGGTGACCATTGCTGATTCCAAGGGAAATCTTAATGAAACCTCCAGTAAGAACTTACTTCCGAACGCATTCGAGCACGATCATCTGTCATGAGTAAATCGTCCGTACTAATTGGAATCGCCGGAGGAACCGGTTCCGGGAAGACATCCATAGCAAATAAATTACTGGAGGAATATGGGCACGGTGAGGTCGTTGTGCTGCAGCAGGATTCTTATTACAGGGACCTATCACATCTGCCTCTTGAGGAACGTCATAAACAGAACTTTGACCACCCGGACGCCATTGACATCGTATTGCTTGCGGAACAACTGGAAACCCTTATTTCCGGTACTGAAATAAAAGCTCCCGTTTACAATTTTGTCCGACATATCAGGGCTACGCCCCATCAGGATATCGTCCCCCACTCTGTAATTGTTTTAGAGGGCATATTTACCTTACATTATCCTGAACTGCGAAGGTTAATGGATATTAAAATCTATGTTGAAACTCCTTCCGACGTACGTTTTATACGCCGCCTCACGCGTGACCTTAATGAACGCAAACGGTCGTCTCAATCCGTGATAGATCAATATTTA
The DNA here is from genome assembly GCA_036476435.1 of Fidelibacterota bacterium. Classification (GTDB taxonomy): domain Bacteria; phylum Fidelibacterota; class Marinisomatia; order Marinisomatales; family JAHJCW01; genus JAZGBQ01. The sequence goes on along the minus strand of JAZGBQ010000130.1, from coordinate 20,259 downwards.
CATACTGTTCGTCCCATGCACGAACAATTCGTAGAGCCGTCAAAATTTTATGCTGACATCATTATTCCCGAAGGCGGACAAAACCGTGTTGCCATCGATTTGATAAGAACTAAAATAAATTCCATATTATCGAGGAGAAATTAATCTATGACCTGGACACCGCGAGATGCCGGCTGGATCGAAGTCATTTGCGGGAGTATGTTCAGCGGAAAGACCGAAGAACTTATTCGACGAGTCAGGCGCGCCGAGATTGCCCGTCAGAATATAATAATAATTAAACCGGTTGTTGACGATCGATACAGTTCCAAGCATGTTGTTTCGCATAATAAAAACAAGCTGGGATCAGTCACAGTGCGTTCTTCAAAAGATATTATTGGTCTATCGAGAAAAATCGATGTTGTTGCCATTGATGAGGCTCAGTTTTTTGATGATGACCTTGTTGATGTCTGCAAGCAGTTAAGTTTGCACAAAAAACGCGTAATTGTGGCAGGCCTGGACACTGACTATCGCGGAAAGCCATTCGGCCCCATGCCGGAAATCATGTGTGAAGCAGACTACCTGGATAAGCTTCGCGCAATATGTGTAATTTGCGGCAATCCCGCTACGTATACTCAGCGGACTACAAGTGAAGAAGAACAGGTAATCATTGGTGAAACTGATATTTATGAAGCGCGCTGCCGGAGTTGCTATCAACCACCTCAAGGATAGATTAAATGGATAGATATATTGGTATTCTGGGAATTTTTTCATTGCTTCTCATCGCCTACGCAATTTCTAATAACCGCAAAGCCATCAATTGGAGGATCGTCTTCTGGGGATTGGGGATCCAATTGCTGTTCGCGCTGTTCATCCTTAAATCTCCCATCGGACAGCCTCTCTTCGAGTATATTGATTTCTTTATCAGAAAACTTCTCAGTTTTTCGGATGCCGGGAGTGACTTTCTGTTCAAATCCTATCTCACGGGTAAAGTTGAAGGCCCTTTGATAAATTTTGCATTCCGCACATTACCTACCATTATCTTTTTCTCTTCGCTCATGGCAATTTTGTATTACCTGGGGATAATGCAATGGGTCGTTAAATGGATTGCTCGCGGGATGCAGAAAACACTTAAGACCAGTGGTGCCGAAACACTTAGCGTTTCTGCAAATATTTTTGTGGGTCAAACCGAAGCCCCCCTCATGATCCGCCCTTTCATCCAGAACATGACCAAATCGGAAATCATGGCTGTGATGACAGGGGGATTTGCAACTGTGGCCGGGGGCGTTATGGCAATTTATGTGAAAATGCTCACGGACATCCCGGGAATTGCCGGGCATTTGATGGCGGCCTCCATCATGAGTGCACCAGCTGCAATGGTAGTAGCGAAACTAATCTATCCGGAGACGGAAGTATCGGAAACAGCGGGCACTCTTAAAGTAAATGTGGAAAAAACCAGTGATAATGTAATGGAAGCATTATCCGACGGCGCGACGCAAGGATTAAAACTGGCAGCAAATGTGGGCGCCATGCTGATAGCATTTGTAGCTATTATCGCAATGTTGAATTCCTTGCTGGGTTTGGCAGGGTTGACCCTCCAGGATATCCTGGGATTTATCTTCAGACCCCTGGCCTGGACCATGGGTGCACCCTGGTCTGAAGCGGGGATCCTGGGAACGTTGATGGGCGAAAAGATCGTACTTACAGAATTAATTGCCTATTCCGATTTAAGTACACTCAGAATGGAGAACGCCATTTCTGAACGAACTTCTATCATTGCAAGTTATGCCTTATGTGGCTTTGCTAATTTCGCCTCCATCGGAATACAGATCGGCGGACTGGGGGGAATCGCCCCGAATCGCCGGAAGGACCTTGCCAAATTGGCCATGCGGGCTATGGTTGGAGGAGCACTTGCGTCCTGGCTAACCGCAACGATTGCCGGAATGTTAATTTAAAGCTAGCAGGAATTCGAACATGCGCTTAATACTCATGGGACCTCCGGGTGTCGGAAAAGGCACCCAGGCCGAGCTTCTAGGCAATTATTTTTCAATTATTCATCTTTCATCGGGCGCGATTCTTCGTAACGAAATAAGCAAAAGAACCGAACTTGGGATTAAAGCGAAACAATTTATGGACGTTGGTAAGCTTGTGCCGGATGATCTATTGCTTAACATGATGGAAAATCGACTGGTTCAGAAAGATTGTACAAAGGGCTATATTTTGGATGGATTTCCACGCACCATCAGGCAAGCTGAAGGACTTGAACAGATCCTGATAAATCAAGATCAGGAGCTTCGCGGAGCCATTAACTTATTTGCCGATGAGGATGCCCTTATTCAACGGCTTATACTGCGTGGACAGTCTTCCAGCCGGAGGAGCGATGATACCCCCGACGTAATAAAGAATCGACAGCGCGTTTACTGGCAACAGACAGCACCGCTGCTAGATTTTTATCGATCCAGAAAACAGCTGCTCAAAGTGAATGGATTAGGATCAATAGAAATAATAACACAAAGGATCATTGACGTTCTAAATGAATAATTAACTAAGTAATTAAGTAAGTAATCAGTCATGTTAAAAATTGGTTTAACCGGGGGAATCGGATCAGGAAAAAGTGCTGCGAGCAAATATTTTAAAAAACTCGGCGCCTATGTTTTCGATGCCGACGCCGAAGCAAAAACTATCCTCGTTAAAAGTGTAATCGTCCAACAAGAGCTAATCGCAGAGTTTGGCAGCGACATCCTTGAACCGGACGGTAACATCAGCAAGCAAAAGCTGGGACGTATAGCATTTCAGGACGAGGACCACCAATTACGGTTAAACGCAATTATACACCCTTATCTGTTCGACGTTTTGTATAAACGCTTTGATTCAATTGCTGAAAAAAATAAAAATCCACTCTTTGTTGTTGACGGTGCACTGATTTTTGAATCGGGCCTGGATCAACACCTCGATTATAATATTGTCGTGACCTCACTGCTAAAATTCCGTTTGGAAAGAGCTTTGAAAAAAGGCACTCTGAACCGACAGGATATTATTAAAAGGATCGACCTTCAATGGACCGATGATGAGAAAACAGGACTGGCGGATTTCGTGATAAAAAATAACGAACCAGAAAAAGATCTTGAGCAGCAGGTCAACAATATTTTCCATCAGCTGGTTTAATTGTGAATTCCATATCACTTTATAATATCTGTATTAAAAACTTTACATAAGTAGCGTACGGAGGTGGTATTAAATTGCTCAGTACGGCTTGGAATAGTTAATTTTGAATAGGACTCGCTTATCTTATTAAGGTAACTAATGGCTAAAACATACGGTTTTATTTCAATTGATATCGAAAAATGCAAGGGCTGCGAACTGTGCCTGGAAGAATGTCCTCCAAAGGCGCTATCCATGTCGCCAAATATCAACAAGAAAAGTTACCATTATGCTATTCTGTCCGATGATACCTGCACCGGTTGTACAAATTGCGCGCTGGTCTGTCCCGAAGCAATTATTACGGTCTACCGTGAACCAAAGAAAAAACATAAAAACCTGTCTGTCGAGACCATAAATCTGAAAGATACAATAACAATTCCTATCAATTAAAGGCTTATTTAAGCATGGGAAAGAAACTATTAATGAAAGGCAATGAGGCGCTGGCCGAGGCAGCCATACGGGCCGGGCTGAAAGGATACTTCGGTTATCCTATCACGCCCCAGTCCGAGCTGCTGGAATACCTTGCGAATGAACTGCCTAAGCGGGGGGGTGCTTTTGTCCAGGCTGAAAGTGAGGTTGCTGCTATCAATATGGTGTACGGAGCTGCCGGTACAGGAGAACGAGCCATGACCAGTACCAGCAGTCCTGGTTTCAGCCTGATGCAGGAAGGAATTTCTTACATTGCCTGTGCGGAATTACCATGTCTTTTAGTAAATGTGGTTCGCGGCGGGCCCGGACTGGGAACAATCCAGCCTTCCCAGGGAGATTATTTCCAGGCAGTCAAAGGCGGGGGACACGGCGATTATAAAATGATCGTGCTAGCTCCCAATAGTGTCCAGGAAATGGCCGATTTTGTTTATCTTGGAATGGATCTGGCGGATTTGTATCGTAACCCGGTTTGTATTCTTGCGGATGGTGCTTTGGGACAAATGATGGAGTCGGTGGAATTCCCTGAGTACAATATTGAAGATCATAAGGTTGATCATTCGTCCTGGACAACGCGCGGACGTCTCAATGGTCGGGATCAACATTATATTACTTCCCTGTACCTGGACCCCGAAAAAATGGAAAGGATCAATCAAGGACTCCAGAAGAAATATCAGATTATTAAGGAAAAGGAAGTCCACTTTGAAACAACTGAGACTGAGGATGCCGATTACGCTATTATTGCTTTCGGACTAACGTCCAGGTCGGCACTTAAGGCCCTCGAACTTGCCCGGGCACAAGGTTTAAAGATCGGTCTTCTGAGACCCCAAACGTTATTCCCATTCCCTGTCACAGCAATACAAGAACTGGCGCGTCAAGTGAAAGGGCTTCTGGTGGTTGAGATGAATGCAGGACAAATGGTTGAGGACGTGCGCCTGGCGGTTAACGGGGAAACCCCGGTAGAATTCTACGGCCGCATGGGTGGAATGATCCCCCAGCCGGAAGATATCCTGGAGGAAATAACAAAATTGATCAATGTATCAACTGATCAAATGGGAAAGGACTCATAATGGCTGTCATTCAAGAAGGAATTCAGTGCGAAATCCTTGATCAACTGGACATCGTTTGGGAGCGGCCTGGTACGCTATATGATATTGAGAACCATTATTGCCCCGGATGTGGGCATTCCGTGGTTCATAGATTGTTAATGGAAATAGTTGAAGAGCTGGATATAATTGATCGAACGATCGGCGTTGCACCGGTTGGTTGTTCGGTCCTTGCTTATCATTATCTGAATATAGATATGCAGGAGGCCGCACACGGTCGCGCAACGGCGGTTGCCACAGGTATTAAACGGGTACTCCCAGACAAAATAGTCTTTACTTATCAGGGCGACGGAGACCTGGCAGCTATCGGTACATCTGAGACGATCCATACGATCAATCGTGGTGAAAACATCGTTATTATTTTCATCAACAATGGGATTTACGGCATGACCGGGGGGCAAATGGCACCTACGACGCTGGCCGGTGCTGTGACATCCACTTCTCCGGAAGGACGCGATCTGGTCACCCAGGGGAATCCTATCAGAATGTCCGAGCTTGTCGCCCTCCTGGACGGGTCCTATTATGTCACCAGGCAGGCTGTTAATTCTGCAAAGACAGTACGAAAAGCAAAAAAAGCTATTAAAACGGCCTTCCAGTACCAGGTTGAAGGTAAGGGCGGCACCAGCTTTATTGAGATCATTTCAAATTGTCCCGCGGGTTGGAAAATGACTCCCCTAGAATCGAACCAGTACATTAACCGGGATGTCGTTGATTTCTTCCCCCTTGGAGATTACAAACTCCCGGAAAAGGGAATATAGTAAAATGAACGAAGAAATTATTATTGCAGGTTTTGGTGGCCAGGGAGTTCTATCACTGGGGATGACCCTGGCTTATGCCGGTATGGTCGAAGACAAGCAGGTTGCCTGGATCCCGAGTTACGGTCCTGAAATGCGTGGAGGTACAGCAAACTGTACCGTAATAATTTCTGATTCGAAAGTGAGCTCACCGATCATTAGCCGTTACGATACTGCGATCATTTTGAATCAACCCTCCCTGGAAAAGTTTGAACTAACAGTTAAGCCAGACGGTTTCCTGTTCTACGAAGCTAATAACATCGTTGATCCCCCTACCCGTAAGGATATTACAATCAATAAGATAGCAGCGGCAATCGAGGCAGAAGCCCTGGGCAACAAAAAAACATTAAACATGATCTTGCTGGGATCTTATCTTGCTCTCAAGCCCCTCGTCAGTTTAGAATCTATTTTGGAGGCATTGACCAAGATTTTACCAGACCGACATCATCATCTCATTCCGGTCAATGAAAAAGCCCTGCGCCGTGGTATGGAGCTTGTTAAAGAACCTGCCGTAATCTGAAGGAAGGTATTTTTTGGTCGATAAAAAAGCGCCGCAACAGTTTACATCAATCGAAAACATTCTAGAGTATGCTATGGCAGAAGAACAGGATGCCTCAAAATTCTACCGGGATGCCGCCCGGCACATGACTGAACCGAAATTAAAAAAATTCCTGCTTGATCTGGCTGAACTTGAAATTGAGCATTACAATACCCTAAAGAATAAATTGGATGAGTGCCGTGCTGACAGTTTTTCAAGTAACGGCATTCGTACTTCATTCCACGAAGAAGCCTAGGTGTGACATCCGATTAGCTGAAGAAACAGGAGGTGAGCCTTCTTTATTTTAGCCATTAATCCCGGTTCTACCACAATCGAGGTCGGGTATTTTAATAATAACCGGGAACTATGGTGCCAGCATACCTGTCATACTGCTGACGACCTTCCGGTTTGGATTTCTGACCAGAGCCAAACAAGTGTAAACCTCCTTGAACCCTTTTTGAAATCCATCGATCATTTAGATGCAATGGCAGCCCATGATGGTCCCCTAAAAGCACAGCACGGAAGTGCGTATGGAATAAATGAACCAGTGCTGGAAGCATTGGTCATGGGTGTTCTGCGAGTATTAAACGGAACCGGGCTGGTCCAGGAATACAAATAAATGATAACCAATTACAACACCATCCGTAAGGTCGTTTCCAGAGGAAGTCCGACATCCCTGGCAATAGTTAATCCGAAACAGGAATACCTGTTCCAGGTCCTGAAGGAATCTGAAATAAAGAATTGGATCAAGCCGAACATATTCTCGGATCCCGATCCAGTTGCAGCAACACATAAAGCCCTGGCTGCCATGGATACGGATAAACCCTGGTTACTTATGAAAGGTGATATCGATACCGCCAGTCTGCTGAAAGCAGTGATGAATTCACAGCTTAGAAAAGATAAAGATCGATTATTGACGCACATTGCCGTTCTTGAATCGCCCCGGTACAAGCGCTTACTTCTTACAACTGACGGTGGTGTGAATACCAGGATTTCAGAGGATATTTTAGATGCAATTCTGGAAAATGTTCTACTAGTAACACAGGCACTTCAAAATCCAAAACCTAATATCGCCATGCTTGCTCTGGTTGAAAAGGTGACATCAAAACTTCCTGAAACAATGTTCGCGCAGCAGACGGCGCAACGCTATAAAAATGATCAACGCTTTATTATTGAAGGTCCTGTTGCACTGGATGTTGCCCTATCGGGGGAGGCGGCAAGGGCTAAAGGTCTGTCATCCCGAATTGCCGGACAGACTGATGTTTTTATTGGGCCCAACATAACGGCAACGAATTTTGTCAGCAAGGCTTTGCTGGAGATTGGCGGAGCTCAAGGGGGCGGAATAATTCTCGGTGCTTCCGTCCCTATCGTTCTGTTATCACGGTCCGATACTTTGGAAACAAAACTAAATTCAATTGCACTTGGATTATTAATCCTTCAAGGAGAAAAAAATGGATATTAGAGACCGGCGCATTCTTGTCTTAGGCGGCTGGGGTTTAGTCGGGACTGCAGTATTACACAAACTTATCGAACACAAACCAAAAGAAGTAATAATTCTGTCTCTAAAGAAAGAAGAAGCCGATAACGCGTGCAAAACCATGAAAAAAATGGCTCCTGGGATCGATTTTACACCAGTATGGGGAAATTTGTTCGTCAGGGAGGAATTGAAAGACCTTGACCGTAATACGCTGTTGAATGCACAAGCGCACCGTCAAATGCTGCTGGAAGATACAATGGAATCTTTTTCTGGCGATATATTGCAAAGATCAACCCTTCACAAAATCATCTCACGCCATAAGCCCCATATAATTATTGATGCTGTGAACACTGCCACAGGGTTGGCCTACCAGGACATTTACCGTGGTTATTATAATGTAAAACATACCCTGTCTAAAGCGCGGTCTGAAGACAAATTGACAGATGAACTATCCGCGGAGATTGAGAAAATGCTCACGACACTTTATATTCCTCAGATCATTCGGCACATTCAGATCCTGCATGCCTCCATGTGCGAGAATAAGACCGGTGTTTATATTAAGATCGGCACTACGGGAACGGGCGGTATGGGCCTTAATATTCCTTACACACACAGCGAGGAGCGCCCGTCGCGAGTCCTGTTAAGTAAATCATCACTATCCGGTGCGCACACGATGCTTCTTTTCCTCATGGGTCGTACGCCCGATGGACCAATCTGCAAGGAGGTCAAACCGGCTGCGGCAATTGCGTGGAAGCAGATCCGTTACGGTGAGATCAAGAAACACGGGCAGCCAATCCGTCTATATGATTGCCCGTTGGAAAAAGCAGAAGATTTTGGCAGTACATTCCATTTTGCCGGTGTACAGAACTGGTCTGATCTAAATGATACCTTAAAATCTGTCTATATCGATACCGGTGAAAATGGTATTTTTTCCGTTGGTGAGTTTGAGACAATAACAACAGCCGGTCAAATGGAATTTGTTACACCGGAGGAAATTGCTGAAAATGTCATTCTGGAAATATTGGGGGACAGCACCGGATATGACATAATAAATGCCCTGGATAATTCTATTATGGGCCCAACATACCGAGCCGGGTATGTTCGCCACCAGGCACTATCTGAAATGGAAATTTTACAGAAAAAACACAACGTTGATAGTGTTGCCTTTGAGATCCTGGGACCTCCTCGCCTGTCAAAATTGCTATATGAGGCCTATCTATTGAGTCGTGTATGCGGCGATATAACCGGCATCCTGTCACGGAGTCCTTCGGAATTATCCAAAGATCTAAATATATTAATTCAAGAAGAACCGGCTCTGCGAGCACAGATAATCTCTATCGGCATACCAATATTGCTGCCTGATGGTAAACAATTCTTACGCGGCCCGGAAGTGAAGATCCCTGTTCAGGAATATAATGAGACATTAACCATCTCAGCCGAACATATTGATGAATGGTCGTGGTCCGGATGGGTTGATCTCAGGGAACGGAATATGGTTTCCTGGCAAGATCGCATCAAGCAGATCAATCACTATGTCGATGCTTTGCCGGATGATGACAGCAGCTCAAAATACCATCATGGAAAGCAATACTGGTCATTGGACAATGGCACCAATATCGGGAAGGTCGCGGCCTGGATCTTTATCAATGAAGATAAAGGGCTTCGAATCAAGCGCTAGTTACCCAGAACCTAGATCTGACCAAATACCATCATCATTCCCAGGCAAGCTGGTTGGCTGCCTTCAATCAGCTAGGCATAAATATTATTTCCGAGGCTACTGCAACTGCAGTTCGATCAGTTGGACGCGGTACTTGCCCTTCTTTCAGCGGCTTTTTCTACGTAATGCCAGTGGCCTTTCAATGATCTCCCGCATAATAATAGCTTCCTTCAGGCTGCTTCTTCGTTCAAGCGCTGATCTTAATGATTGTAGAAGGGGAACTTCAATTTCCTTTTCAATCTTCGAACCAGGTCGGCTATGTTTCCGCCGTTCAGGGGGTCCCGCTTCTCTTTTAGATCGCTCAACGCGTACGGGTTCAGTTACCGGCTTTTTCGGTTCAATCTCCGGCTCGGCCGGGACTGTATGAGCCGGTTCATCCGCCTGATCCCAATCAAAGATATCCGTGTCTTCCGGACCAGCGGTCACCGGTTCAGGCTCAGGACCGCCAAATAACTCCTTGAAGATCTCCGATCGTCTCCAATCTCGCTGGGGTTTGTCTTCACCCTGTTTTTGATCTTCCTGCTCCAGAGCATCACGTGCCTGCTGTCTCCGCCGTTTCCTTAGATAACTGGAAAGACCGTAGAGTATTATCAAAAAGATCCAGTAGCCCATTCCCTCCATGAGAAGATTAACTCGTTTTTTCGGGAGCTTTAGTCGTCTCGTCTTGATCTTTTCCGGATATAGCGTCCCGCATTCCAGTATCTGCCTGAATATTTTTCATATTGTAATAGTCGAAAATACCAAGATTGCCTTCTCGAAATGCCTGTGCCATAGCTTTGGGGACTTCGGCTTCGGCCTCAACAACTTTTGCCTGCATTTCTTCGACTCGCGCTTTCATTTCCTGCTCCGCTGCGACTGCCATTGCGCGACGCGTTTCCGCTTTCGCCTGGGCTACTCTGAGATCAGCTTCAGCCTGGTCTTCCTGCAGCCGGGCGCCAACGTTCTTACCTACGTCAAGGTCTGCGATATCGATAGAGAGGATCTCAAATGCCGTGCCGGCATCCAACCCTTTGTCCAATACAGCTTTGGAAATGCTGTCAGGATTCTCAAGAACGTCACTATAGGTACCCGATGATCCAATTGCACTAACGATTCCTTCGCCCACGCGGGCAATGATCGTTTCATCGGTAGCGCCTCCGACCAGGCCGGGGATATTGGTGCGGACCGTGACACGGGCACGGGCTTTTAACTCAATCCCGTCTTTTGCAACTGCAGCCAGGTAGCCGTCCTTGGGAGCGTCGATAACCTTTGGATAGACACTGGTTTGAACGGCAGATTTTACATCTCTTCCAGCCAGATCGATTGCTGTCGCGGTTTCGAAAGGCAGAGCGATCTTGGCTTTATCCGAAGCAATAAGTGCCTCGATAATATTCTGTACATTCCCACCAGCGAGGAAATGGGTTTCCAACATATCCGTTGATATGTGATCCAGTCCGGCCTTGTGGGTATTAATCACACCATCTGTTACCAGGCGCGGCGGGATCTTTCGTAATCGCATGCGGATCAGATCAATGATGGTTATTCTGCCTAGACCTAAACTGACCACAGCCTGCACCCATAAACCGACAGGCACAAAGTAGAAAAGCATAAAAACAAAAATTATAGCTAGGCTTAACAGGATTATTGATATTACACTCATAATGATTACTCCTTCTAAAATTTATTTAATCTTTCGCACTACAACGCGGTTACCTTCAACGGATAAAATGTTTACAGGGTCGTCCTGATCGATATAATCTCCTTCGCTGACAACGAATATTCGCTTATCATCAACGGTAATCCAACCGGAAGGTCTCAGGTCAGTGACGGCAACACCTTTTTTGCCCACCTTATCTTCCAAACCGATGGACGTATTGAAGCCTGCCTCCTGGCTTTCAATGCCGGGTGACGTTAGCTTGGTCCAGAATTTTGTCTTTATCATAAGTCGGAACAGAAGAATTAAAGCAATGATCCCTCCGAAGATCCCGATTGTTAAACCTGTCAGTGCCATGGATTTTATCTCTTCGCCAACCGGGATATCCGGTAATAACAATGCGTATAAACCCCATATAATAATTCCGATCCCGGCGATTCCGGCAACCCCAAAGCCTGGAATGAACAACACCTCTACGAGTAAAAACGCCACACCAACAAGAATAATAATAAGATCTGTCATGGTCGCCAGTTCAGCAATATAAGAGGCTCCCAGCGACAGTGTCAGGCATACCGCGCCTATCGTTCCCGGAATACCCCACCCCGGGCTTTGTAATTCAAAAAGAATACCCAAAAATCCAAAAGTCATCAGCAGGGAAGCAACCACTGGATTTGTAAGAAATCGAACTAAATTCTCTGACCAGTTTTCGTGCACGGATCGTATCTGAGCATTTTCACTGCCTATAACCGCCAATACCTCCTCAAAGGTTTCAGCTTGGCCGTCAGCGATCTTGTACTTAACGGCCGTTTCTGTTGTCAAAGTTATCAGTTTACCTTCCTTGCGGCCTTCAAGATCCGTTACCTCAATCGAATCTCCGTCCAATACTATATGGGTGAACGTTAGTTCTTCGTCAACCATACCCTTGGCAATATCAGTGTTCCGTCCACGGCTTTCGGCCGTGGATGCCATCTCTTCACGCATATAGCTGATCACTTTTTCCGAGCCTTTCTCACCGGACATGTCCACCGCCGTTGCTGCGCCAATAGTTCCGCCGCTGGTCATGTATATCTTCTCACAGGATAAGGATATCAGTGCACCGGCGGATATCGCGCGGCGATTTATAAATGCAATGGTTGGCAGTTTTGCGTCAAGGATCGCATCTTTTATCTGCGTAGCTGCATCAACACGTCCGCCAAAAGTGTCAATATCAAATATAACCGCTGCCGCACCTTCTTCTTCAGCAGCTTCAATTACCCGTTCGATAAATGGTGGCAAACCAAGGTCAATGGTCCCCTGGATAGGAACACGGTAAACGATATCCTGCGCAACAGCCGGAATTATCAATACACAAATAAAACCACAGAGTAATATTAGTGTTCTTTTCATATACACAATACCTTCACATCTTTATATAAACACATGATTCACCGCATTAAGTTCCCAAGTTGTAATTAATTCTCATAAGAGAAATTACTTAATTTCAACACTACCGAACGCGACCGTGCATCGAAATACCACCCGGTTCAGTTTTTCACTAGAATCAACCATGGATTCACGGCTTTCGATCCCGCCGAATATGGGTGTTCCCCTTACGACTAAATCCCAATTTGGCGGCACCAGAATCTCAATCCCGCCGAACAGGGCGGTAAGATTCAACGTACATTCCTTTGAAGATACTTTTGCTTGTCGAAGATCCAGTTCCACACCCCCAAACAAAGCCATGATATCCCCACCTTTAAAATCATTTGATACAACTCGTTGTTCATTTCCCCCGAAAATTGCACTTGCACGCATAAAATCATCCGACGTCTCACCCTTAGCCCTAAGTCTCCAGAATCGTGACTGCCGGCGACTACGCATTACCATTGAGAGTCCGATCAGAATCAGAACCAGCGGCCACAATCTCCAAATATCTCCCCAGTCTATAAATTCAAGATTTGCCAGTAAAAATGCAACCCCGACACCAAGCATGATCGCACCCCATGCTTTTTCCCGGCCTTTTAATTTTAAAAAACCGATCACAATCAAAATGAGCGGCCACCAGCGGGCAAATGTGTACCCGAAATCAAGGAAATCAAACGTTTCCAGAATAAATAGAACCCCCATTAAAATTAACAGGAATCCAACCCAGTTCCGTTGTGAATATCTATTTCTATGTCCAGCCATATCAACCTCCTGATATATTATATAAATATAATAAGAGCGTCTGAGATCCTCAATTGTTACTCCAATTCAGATCAGTAAATTGCTCTTCTTGTTCTGTCCAAATATAATACTGGTCATCAGCTACATCCTCACGCAATAATCTTAGTATTAAATCTTTGTACATGCTTTGTCATTCGTCTCTAGCAACGCAGATCGCAATTACCAGTATTTTAACGCTATAAAATTTACGGATAATCCCGGACAGAATGAATGTGTGAAGTTATGCGCTCCCGTTATTTTAATCTTGTTCTGCCTTTTGTACTCAAGATAAATTGTCGGTCAAACTATGCGCTTCCACCACAGACTAACATATGCCGTCCTAACCTACTTCTCTTTATGGCTACGTCGACTATCACCCTTACGCAGACAGCGATTTGCCAACCGTCTGGCTGGATATATTTACCGCATTGTCCCTCTGCGAAAGCGCCAGGCTCTGAGGAACATTCAGCGGGCATTCCCAGATAAATCAAATAATTGGCACCACGGTGTTCTGCAGCAGAGCTACCGGTTTTTTACAAGGAATTTTTACCTGTTCCTGGCTTTTCCGGATTCATATCATTCGGCAAACATCAGAGTACAGGGTGCAGATTTTCTCAAAAAGGCCTGGTTGCAGAAAAAGGGGGTCGTGTTAGTTTCAGGACATTTTGGCGTTTGGGAATTGTTGGGAGCATGGGTTGGGTATCAAGGATATCCATTTGTTGGAATTGCGGCACGACAAAAAAATCGTGGGGCAAATAAATTTTTTCAGGAAAAACGGGAACTCAGCGGCCTGAAACACATATTCAGACGGGAATCCCTGAATAATATGTATGCTGTCTTAAATCGCGGCGAGTTACTGGGGGTGGTAAGTGATCAGGATGCCAAAAGACGTGGAATTTTTGTCAATTTTTTTAATACCTTAGCGTCAACACATAAAGGTCCGGCACTGTTTCACCTGCGAGCCCAGGCTCCGATTATATTCACTACCTCGTGGGAGGAAGAACCAAACCAGTGTGTATTGGAATTCGCCCCGGTTGAAATCAATGGTAAACCTACAATAGAAGCTATAACACAGCGGTTCACGTCCATGCTGGAAAATCGGATCCGCATGCATCCGGAACAATATTTTTGGTTTCATAGGAGATGGAAAACAAAAAAGTCCCATCAGGATCGTGTATGATCAGAGTATTATCTGATGACTCAACCTGTTTTAAACAAGCCGCTGATACTATAAATAATGGTGGTATTTTGGCATATCCAACGGATACACTTTATGGATTGGGTGTCAATGCCAGAGACGATGATGCGATCAGAAGATTGAATGCCCTGAAGAAGCGGTCTGGTCCAATGAGTATCGTGGCGCCAAGCTTGGCTACGGCCCTCTTATGGATTGACACAACAAAGGTGGACTCAAATAACGTAAAGAAATTGCTGGGCGGTACGAATACTGTCATAGTTCCGATCGTAGCTGATGTGGTAAGTAAACTCATCTTCGCTCAGTCCGATCATAACAATAGCAATCTTATAACGTTAGGAATTCGTATTCCCCAACACCCCTTTACACTTGGCTTCGCTACTGTTTATCCCGATCCCTACACGACAACCAGTGTTAATCGAACAGGGGAACCGCCATTAAACGAACCCGATCTGATTGCTGCGGAATTCCACGATTCTATCGATCTGCTTGTGGACACCGGACCTTTACCCGAATCAAAAGGATCAACAATCTATAAACTTATAGGACAGTCCATTGAAACTATCCGAGAATAGGCTGCTCAAGCTCAATATACTTTTCGTTCTTACCCATCTCATGGCGACAGTGCTGAACGCCCAGGCAGTTCCAGCACAGCTGCAAGTTGGAGAGAAACTCCAGTATAATGCTCAATTCAATATATTCCCGGCAGGCAAAGCGACACTAAGTGTCATTGGTGTTGAAGAAGTGAATGGGGCTCCGGCCTATCATGTCCAGTTCAGCGCTAAAACGGGATCTTTTGCCGACCGTCTTTACAAAGTTCGCGATCAAATTGACACATGGCTGGACCTGAATAACCTGATTACACACCGTCAGGTCAAATCTATCCGTGAGGGCGATTACCGCAAACAACTTACTTCAAACATTTTCTACACGGACGGCATTGCAATCACAAACAATGATACTATTGAGATTTCGCGTGATGTCCGGGATCCATATTCACTTTTTTATTATCTCAGGACCATCCCGTTACAAGTAGGCGATACATTCGAATTCACGGCATTTGACCGGAATAAGCTGACAGATTTTCAGATAAAGGTTGATAAGAAGGAAAACGTCGTTGTACCCGCCGGCACTTTTACATGCCTGGTCATAAAACCCTATCGAGACGGACAGACTTTATTTAAAAATCAGGGCGATATGAAAATCTGGTTTAGTGATGATGCAAAAAAAATACCAGTAAAGATTCAAATTAAATTAAAGTTTGGCTCCATGCTGCTCCAGTTGAAGTCATTTACTTTGTAAATAGCCTGCCAATATCATTAACCAGGACAGTAATCATCAATAACAGCAGCAACGCCATACCAATCTGTTGAATTATCATTCGAACACGAAATGAGATCGGTCGGCGAATAACAGATTCAATCAGCGTAATAAAAATATGTCCGCCATCCAACCCTGGAATGGGTAATATATTTAAAAATGCCAGGTTAACACTGAATAAAGCGATCAATGAAATCAACGGTACCCATCCGGCGCGTGCAGTCTCGCCGGCGATCTGTGCAATAAATATTGGACCACCGATATCTTTCATACTGGCCTGTCCCGAAACCAGCATTTTTACAGAGATTATAATGAGATTTAAGGTATTTCTTGTCGCCCTGATGCCGGTTTGGATTGCTTTTATGAAACCAATGGGCTCATAGTTATAATTCGGATATATCCCAATTGCTCCTAAGGTATCTATTTTCCCTTCGATCAATACAATCTGTTGGCTGGTTGTCACAGCGCTTTCCATGATTTCTCCTTCGCGCTCCCAGACTAGTGTAATTGGGGTATTGGGGATCGCATGAACCAGTTTGGACATTTCTGACCAGGTGGAGATATTCTGATCATTGATTCTTAAAATACGGTCCCCCGGCTGCAGCCCAATGGCCTGTGCCGGCTTATCTTCAATCACTTGATTCACGACCGGCTCATCGCTGATTTCCGGAAGGCCCATTACCCACGAAACCGCCGTATATAATAAAATAGCAGTTATTACATTCATTATCACACCGGCACTCATAACCCAGACTTGAGCCCAGGCTGGTTTACTCATTAGTTCGTAAGGTTCATGCTTGATCTCGGTATCCATACTTTCATCAATCATCCCAGCCATTTTCACGTACCCGCCAAAAGGTATTAACGCTATGCAATATTCGGTATTCGTTCCTTTTCTACCTGACCTCCCGATCATTCGTTCAAAAATGGGTGCCCAATTAACTTTTCCATTCTCATCACGTTTGTAAAAGAAAATTCGAAAGAGCCAGCCGTCAGGCAGTGATGTGAACGTTAGCAGCCGCGGGGGAAATCCAATGGAGAACCGATCGACCCTAACACCAACCGATCGCGCTGCGAAATAATGTCCTAATTCGTGAACAAAAACAATAGCTCCGATTACAATGATCGCGGCCACTAGTGTAGTCATAAAATTATCTCCAAGTCCATTTTCCTACTATTAATTCTCATCTTAATCTTAGTCCTAACAATCTACAATGAAATTTGTTTCACCGGTTTGGTACTTGTCTAGATTTAACAAATGCTTTGGCCCAACTTTCCAAATCTAACAGGTCATCCAAGTTTAGGTGCTCTTTCCAGGTATGTTCCGCGCATGCCTCTTCAACAATCATGGGAATGTCTGTAAATCTTATTTCCCCACGGAGAAATCGGTATACAGCGGTATCATTTGCAACATTTAATACTGCTGGAGCGGATCCCCCTCGTTCCAGGGCGGCATATGCCAGCTGAATGCTTGGGAAGCGCATTAAATCAACTTTTTCGAAAGTCAGTTTCCGCACCTTATTCCAATCCAAAGATTCCCATTCCGCAAATTTATGTTTGGGGTAAAAAAGTGCATACTGAATAGGGATTTTCATGTCGGGTACCCCCAACTGCGCTTTAACGGATCCGTCCTGAAATTCAACCATAGAGTGAATGATAGACTGGGGATGGACCACGATCTCAATCTTTTCAGGGGGTATATTAAAAAGCCAGTAGGCCTCAATAACTTCCAGGCCCTTATTCATCATCGTAGCAGAGTCAATCGTGATCTTTGCCCCCATGTCCCAATTAGGGTGTTTCAGTGCTTCTTCCGGTTTAACAGCAGCGAATGAATCCAAACCGCGGGTCCTAAAGGGACCGCCACTGCCAGTCAGGATCAATTTACGAACCTCACCTGGATCTTCGCCCTGCAAACATTGCCAAATAGCGGAATGTTCACTATCTACCGGGTAAATCTCGGCACCGGATTTTCTCCTGGCACCGGTTATCAAATCCCCTGCCATGACAAGGCTTTCCTTGTTACTCAAGGCTACATTGTTCCCAGCCTTCACAGCATTCAGTGTGGGCTCCATGCCGGCTCCGCCTACAATGCCATTAAGGACCAGATCGATATTATCTCTTTTCGCAACCTCCAGCAGTCCCTCCCGGCCGGTAAGCACTTCCATGCCTTCCTTTTTTAGACTATCCTCAACTTCTTTTGCCTGCGACTCAGCAACGATCACAACTCCTTCCGGTCGGAACTTGAGCGCTTGTCTGATGAGCAATTCGCTGTTTTTATTAGCGGTGAGGTATACTATTTGAAGGTCATCAGTGTAATTTTCAGCTACAAGCAGGGCATTGCGCCCAATGCTTCCGGTTGATCCCAGGATGGACAGACGCTTTACCATAATTAGTATACTCCTCCTGACACCGAGATGTTAAACGATGTTACATCAGTGTTCAACTGGCCTAATATACCAATATATACTTGCTTCCAGGTTGTGCCCACTCCCACAGCCAAATAGTTGGTTTGTCCTTCTAATCTACCCGGCAGGATATCATTTTCGTCATCCAATGCAATCCTTGCCGAATACAAATTAACACCGATCCCGATCTGGCCAATAATCTTGGAATAAACAAATTCTTTCAAGATCAGGCCATTTATCGCCCGCATGCTTACATCTTCGGGACCTGAAAGTCTTGCAAATTGTGTGTACAAATACCAGTTGTTCGTTATTTTATCCGATAACTGAAGATTAAAACCATAACTAAAGGTCTGCACCACATCTTTGCCTGATTTGAACCCGCCAATTTTTCCACACAGCAATATATTTTTTGTAACAATCACAGCCCCCTGAAGCGCTGGAAGACCCTTCAACCGCCCCCTGGTTAATCCAGCCGCATCTGCTGCGATCCCATGGGAATACGCCAATCCAACCTTAAAGCGACGGGCTAAACTCCAATCAGTTTGTGGTACTTGCGCCAGTGACATCGCAGTTCCTTTTAACAGTGGTTTAACCTCATCGGAAAAGTTGTCTCCTACAGCTGGATCCAGGTCAAAACTTGACCACTGTCCATAACCCGCGGAAACGGTAAGGTATGCATACAACATAAACGTACAGGTAAACTTATTCATCTTCTATTCTGGCGATTAATTGACCTAGATAATACCGCGGTCACTGGAAGAAATAAAATTAATTATCCGGTCAATGTTCTTATTGCTCGGGAAGTCATCACGGATCTTTTCCAGCACTGTTGACCGATTTAATTCGGAACGAAAGTACAGCCGATAGACTTTTTTTATTGTCTGTCGTTCTTCCGGGGAATAGCCCCTTCGCCTGAGCCCTACATGGTTAATACCAGTATATTTTAATGGCTCACCTGCAGCCAGGATAAAGGGCGGGACATCCTGAACAACACGAAAGCCTCCGCCAACAAAGACGTAAGCCCCAACCCTTGAAAACTGATGGACCAGTACCCCGCCCCCGAGAGATGCCCATTCCTCTATTTCCACATGACCTCCGAGAGTAACCAGATTTGCCAAGATTACATTTTCGCCAATTGTACAATCATGGGCAAGGTGAACGTTGGCCATGAGCAACACATTATTTCCCACAGTGGTTTTTCCAACCGCTTTGGTTCCACGATTTATTGTTACGAATTCACGTATAATAACATTGTTGCCAATTATAGTCTGTGTGACCTCATTCCCAAATTTCAAATCCTGAGGAATGCCACCGATTACAGAATTTTGATGCACTCGGCAGTCTTTACCAATGGTGGTGAAGGCTTTTATGGTGACATGATTACTGATGCTAGTACGGTCGCCGATACTGACATCATCTTCAATGACAGCAAAGGGTCCGATGGTCACATCCTTTCCTAACCGGGCAGCACTATCGACAACAGCCGTAGGATGAATGCGTGCAGATGAGATGTCAGCCTCCTGCGCGGTCGACAACATTTGCCATTATTATTGCCTGACAAACATTTTTATCACCTACGTAGGCTTTACCTTCCAGGAGGGCTGCACCCAACTTAAATTTCAAAAGCTTCATTTCGATCCTTAATTGATCTCCAGGTATGACCGGCGCTCTAAATTTGGTTCGATCGACACTCGTAAAAAACAAATTCTTTTCCATTGGATTTTCCACGCTGTTCAGGACCAAAAAGGAACCCGCTTGAGCCATAGCCTCAAGGATCATCACACCTGGCATGATGGGCTGCTTAGGAAAATGTCCCTGGAAATAAGGTTCATTAATAGTCACATTTTTCAAGGCTGTCAGATTATCGCCTACGGTCATGTCTACAATGCGATCAATGAGTATAAAGGGGTAACGGTGGGGCATAAGGCGTAAAATAGCCTCTATATCCAAAAGGTAATCTGCTGTGACCTTCCTTTGATACTTTCGCTGCAGTATCTTGGTCTCGTATTCCTGTTTGATTTGTTTCACGATCTCAACATTTGAAGCATGGCCACTGCGAGCCGCAATCACATGACCCTTTATGGGCATTCCGAGTAAAGCCAGATCGCCAATGAGATCGAGGGTTTTATGGCGTACCGGTTCATTATTGAAACGCAGCTCTTTTCCGTTCAACAATCCGTTAGCACCTCTGATAATATCTTCTTTGATGTTAAATAATTTTTTCAGGCGGTTCATTTCCTGTTTATTGATCTCTTTATCAATTATTACGATCGCGTTGTCGAGTGCC
>JAZGBQ010000013.1:0-2878 GCA_036476435.1 Fidelibacterota bacterium | reverse complement strand
TACCACTTAGGGAATTGCGTAAATATAGAGGTTCTTTTGGGCAACCTTTAGATTATTGGAAACGAAATGATATTCTTAAAAAGATTCCAAGTTATGCAAAAAAGTTAAACGATCCCTTTCCACCTTGGAAACAAAATTTTATAAGGAAAAATCGTGAGTTATATAAGCGATACAAAGGGTGGATTGAAGAGTGGCTGGAAAAAATAATTTCATTTCCACCAAGTTATCAAAAGATGGAATGGAATTGTCAGGGGGAAGAAAGAAATATTTGGGAATATATTATCCAATTCAGAGCTTCAGGAGTTCGAATTAAACGTCCTACAACTTCCCCATCGTTAGTTGCGATGAATACGACGCAAGTACCTATTATTGCCTGGGAAAAAAGATATATGAACATCAGAGAATGTGCAAGGTTACAATCAATGGATAAGTTAAAACATCTTCCTGAAGGTAACTTGGCATATACTGCCTTAGGTAATGCAGTAAATGTTGATGTCGCATTTTTAATTCTTAATAATTTTCTTCAATAGATTGAGTGTCACACTAAAAATATTCTGTTTTCCGTTATCCATTTGGTCACGATACAGTCACGGTCAACTGTAAGTCCACATATTGTTGGTACCCAGTCGGGTTAATTACCCGAATTTGGAAAAACCGTTGAAAATATGGTCTTGATCGATGATCAAAAATATCAGAAAAACACGCTTTTTTGAGGCATAATAGCAACCTGACAGCAACCTAGGTTCTATTTCTCCTCGGTAGACGCTGGCCTTTTAAGCCATTGGCCGAGCGTTCGAGTCGCTCCAGGGTCACACCACCTTTGTTTGATTGGAAAAGTAAAAACTATTGAGAAAATGTATTTAATTGGAGATTAAACACTCATTGAGTACTTTTTACTATTACTTTTCATTATTTAATAGCAGGTAAGGGAGTACTTATGAAATATATGTGGTTATTGACTTTTTATTTTTATTCATCCCTTCTTTTAGCACAGTTGACTCCGCCAGAACAGAGTTACGTACTCTGGTTTGATCAAACTACCGCCCTAGCTCCTGATGTACCGGAGCTAGAATTGGATTCTAGTTTTACAATGGAGAGCTGGATTTATCTGAGAGATCCCGGTGTCGGCGGATTCGTTATGGGCAAGGAGACATCAACAGGCCCCCTATACTCTATCAGCGTTACAGAAGGCACGGGCCAGGTCGTTTTCACTCAAGGGACAGGCGAACCAGGCATTGAGGTCAGGATATTTTCGGGAGAAATTCCATTGCTTACATGGACCCACGTCGCTGCTACGTTGGATAGCGACTCTTTACGCTTGTTCATTAACGGAGAGCAGGTAGCGCGGGCGTTGAATGCCGGAGTATCTCCGGTTGGAACATCACTCCCGTTTTCTTTAAGCCACGTAGAGAATCAATATATGTTTGATGTCATGGGTTTTCTCGGGGCTCTTCGACAGGTACGTGTATGGAACAGAGCTCTGACACTTTCGGAAATTCGAGATAATGCCGAGGCGTATCTTAGTGGAAATGATACAGGACTCGTCGCTTACTGGCCGTTGGATGATGGAGCAGGCCAGCATGCCAGTGACCATAGCCCTAATGGCTTCCACCTTACGCTGGGTATCATCCCTGAAATAGATGAATTTGACGCAAGATGGACAAAAACTCAATTTTTGGACGACGGGCCATATTTTAGCGTGGTTGAACTCCCGTGGTCGCCACCATTAGAAGATCAATTCTTAGACGAAGGCAGGCTCATCGATTTCGATTCTGACGGTGATCTGGACTTTTTGGGAAGTCTTGCAACGGGAGACCGCGACCCCTCGCCACTGGTTGCGTTCAGGAACGATGGTCAGGGAAATTTTACCGAGGCAACTTCGTCGGTTTTTGATGGACAAGAGATCATTGCAATAAATCCTCGAGATTATGCAATTGCTGATTTCAATGGTGATGGATTGATGGATGCATTCCTTGGCGACGCTGGTACTGAAGCTATTTTCCCATACCCTGGTGGCCAGAATCGCATCATCATGCAAACAACCGATGGCTATTTACGAGACGAGACCGACGCACGGATTCCAGAACTATCATCTGACTTTACACATTCTGTCTCAGCAGCAGATATAGACGGTGATGGTGATACTGATATTTTTGTCAATAACATTAATATGAATCCTTACCTCCTGATTAATGATGGAACCGGTCACTTTACCTCTGACCTAACTCAATTTGAGGGGGAGGTGGTTGCAGGAGCCATTACTTTGGTTGATGTTGATAAAGACGGCGATTCAGACTTAATTCTCGGAGGTTTTGGTGGTGACTTTGTAGACCGGGATGTGATTCTCCTAAATGACGGAACCGGAAATTTCGACCATGCAGATGAAAATAGTATGCCTCCACGTTTTGGTGGTCACACATGGGGTAATAATTCAATTACCAGCGCTGATTTTGACGGCGATGGATGGGCTGATCTCTTGATGAACCTTACCTCTGGTGTAGGTTCAATTCACCAAGTATTATTATGGAAACAGTTGCTTTTGAACAGAGGCGATGGATCGTTTTATGATGCCTCAGAAAGGGTGCCACAGCAGATTCTTCCTGGTGGTAATAAATGGATCTTTCCTGCTGATTTCAATGGCGATGGATGGGAGGATTTTGTCACAATGGGAGGTGATTTTAGAATCTACATTAATCGAGGAGAAGCACATTTTATAGACGCAACTGATATGATTCCCATAGTCCGATCTCCGTATGGGAGAGCGTTGCCCGGTGACCTAAACAGCGATGGTTATGTTGATCTTTTCATGATAACGGCTTCTCCAGAGAGAATTAGAATTGCACTTAATGTAAAGCAATTAGATGTTAGCACTATCTCT
>JAZGBQ010000129.1:0-2939 GCA_036476435.1 Fidelibacterota bacterium | reverse complement strand
AGACAAAAAAACACAAACCAGGAGAAACGAAAATGGAAGCAGTAACACAAGACTTCTATCTTACTGCATATTTACATCAATGCGGATTAAAACTTAGAAGTTTAAGAGAAAATGGTGGAAGGAAACTCTTTATTTTCGATGATAGTGAAGAATTTCAAAGACTGAAGAGAGATTATTATTTTAATAAGGCTTCTGTGGATCCGCTTTTGTTTAAAGCGACAATCAGAGAGCTTAAAGCATTAATTATGAATAACTAATGAAAATTATTTTAAAACCAATATGAACTAATGAAAACAAAAGAAAGAATTGTTAGTGATACAATTGAATTATCCCTGGCAACGAAGAATTTCGACGGCAATAAGAGCGTCTGGTTCCAGAGCCAGGAAGTAAAGATAAAAGACCTTGAAAGAATACTAAAGAAGAACAATTATTCCACAATCAAATGGAATGATGGATATAGAAAAGAATCAAATTTCCTCTATGCCGTTGGCTTTACCACTGATATTGATAGCGACCTACAAATTCATGATGCTGAAACGAGGCTGAAAGAACTAGATCTTAATTATATTATTATCCCCAGTAAGAAACACACTCCAGAGAGCCACAGATTCCACATTCTCCTCCCCTTCAATCGACGTGTCTGGTCAGTTAATACTTATAAAAAGATAGCTGAATATATAGCAACCGAAATCTTTGAAGAATCTGACGATTCTGTCACTGATGCGGCCAGATTTATTTATGGATCACCGGATAGTGCATCTATCTCATCGAATATCGATCGTCAAGATTATGATGTGGATGAGTTTGGCCCGCTCTGGGATAAAACCTTGAAAGCAAAAATCAATGACGATGAAGAAGTCAGTGTTCTGGATATTAAGGAAAAAACCGTTATTCACTGTCCGTTTCATTCAGACGATAATCCATCAGCATTCATTGATTATTCTAAACCAAGTGAGAATTGGTTCATTAGTTGCTCTGCTTGTAATAAAACATTCTGGATGGATAAATCTCCCACTCAATATGAGAAACTATGTCGTCCTTACTGGTCATATGGTACTGATGTATTTGAGTTGGGTATGCTGGGAGATGAATTCTTTATAGAGAAAATAGGCAAAACAAAATTCCATATTCTCACAGGGACGACTGGACCTGATGAAGAGAAGAAAAGAGCATTTGAATATCTCGTCCAAAGGAAGCATATATCCCATATAACAAGAATAGACTATCTAGCAGACATTGATGCAGGAGAATCATTCCATGTTGTTAAGCTTAATGAGGGCGTCATAGAAGTCCATTTTTCTCCTTTACTTGAAAATATTCAGGGGAATGATTTCGTAGAGAATTATCTCGAAGACAGATTCGGACAATACAAAACCTTCATCAAGGAGTACCTGGCTGTATTCTGTTATTCAAACTACAAAATGTTACCAACATTGATATTGAAAGGACCCAGAGGAAACGGAAAGTCAACGTTTGCTGAAGTTGTTGGAGAAATCTTTCAACCTCTGACTTTCGAATGGCAAGGACATGAAGAAGATTTTACCTACGAGGTCGAGAAGAAACTGCTAATCGTGGAAGAAAATGAGTCCAGTAAGATGTCGCAGTATAAGACTCTGAAAAAGTACTCCGGTCAGAAATATGCTCAAGTTAAGAAGAAGTTCAAGGATCCGTATAAGGTTCGGAATAACATGAATATCATTCTGCTTACCAACGAGTCTATACCACTATATGTATCCAAAGCAGAATTGCCAATCGATGAGCGAAATAATCAGTTTTTTGTGCATGAATTTCCTACAATTACCAAAGCTCTAGATACTGAGATTCAAGATAAGTTAACTGACCGCTTGGGTTATTATGTCAGAACTGAATTAAGATCTGTTTATCAAGGCTTAAATAGGATTGGCTGTCGATATAGTATTGAAGTTCCTATTACAGCAGCAGAAGAATTATTGTTTACAGATAATGTCACAGATATTGAAGCAGACGCTGATAAATATATTCAGAAATTGGTGCTCTATTATAATAGTGATAGTAAAAATGAGGCTTATCCTGAGTTCATCGATGCAGGATATTTACCAACCCAATTCTTCCGGGACTTTGATATGTCATCCACCCACTATAACAGGGTCATAAAGAATCTGAAAAAGAGAAAGTATTTAGTTGGTGACATACAAAGACTTCAATTCGGGAAAGACAGACATTACTGTTATGAGATAACAGATAAGTTGGACAAAGAAATCAAAGAGTCAGTGTTTGAAGATATTAAAGGAAACTAAGTAAAAAATGGCTGCAGTGACTGTAGAAGTGGCTGTTGTGATTTTTTGTTCTCTCGACGAGAAATGGCTGCAATGACTGCAGTGGCTGCTATTATATATAAAATGAAAAAATATTATATAGAGATATATACAATATAATAGAACCCTGAAAAACTGAGGCCACAGCAGCCACTACAGCCACATTAGAAAGGATGTATTAAGATGAAATATTTCAAGAAACAATCACCACGAAAACAAAGGGATGATAAAATGAAAAAAGAACTCCACAAACTTACACGAAAACACAACCCGAACTATTTTACAGAACAAATAGTTCGACGAGTAGCAGCTGAAGCTGTTAGAAAAAGTGGTGCTTCCGCACACTTTGTAATGGCAAAATAAACCAGGAGTAAAATAAATGTTTAAACTAACACAAATATCAAATTTTAGCGAGATAGAACCAGACACTATCCCTCCAGAAAGTACCTGGCGCGATCATATAATGATTTATACAGACAACCAACCGGAGATTGAATTCGATAATCCCAAATATGAGATTCCAATTAAATCAAACCTCTGGTATCACAATCCACACAAGATTATCTATACAACCTTTGTAACCTATTGGGAAGAAAAGTTAGCGGTTGTGGATCCTCAGGAAGCAGGACTAATAATCGATCTCTG
>JAZGBQ010000128.1:0-3812 GCA_036476435.1 Fidelibacterota bacterium | reverse complement strand
GGCGCAGGGCCCGGCCGCGCGGTACGCTGCCGACCGCGCTCACCGAGAGCGACCAGAGCGGGGCCTGTACCGTGTCCCCGCCCACGAGCGGGCAGCCGTACAGTTGGTTCGGGTCTTTCTCTTAATAACCCGGAGATACCATGATGCTGAGAACGGAAATCTGTGGTTACACGTGATCCTGAATTGAATATCAGTGGGAATTTTTCTGCAAGCTGAGACTGTGAAAGAGGCCCCTCACCCGGTTCTGTATAGACAGGTAAAGGCTCATAACCGTGCTCCTCAAGTATTGTAGAGGCTATTTCAAATTTTCCTGTTGGAGTTTCAAATCCGGGTTTACCGTCAGCACGCAGTAATCCCTTTTCCCATTTCTTATACTGCGTCATTACTGTAGGTACCTGTACTGTACCTCCTGCATTCTGAACATCTTTGAGAGTAAAACCTGAACCCTTTAATACATGTTGAAGGAGCTCTTTTTCATTCTTCGGGTAAAGATGTCCATATCCAAGGCGTCTGGCAAGTTCCGCCTGTATAAAGAAATCGTTACGAGCCTCACCAACAGGATCAACAACCTTTTCCCTGATTCGAAAGATTGGACCGTAAGTCATGTATGATTCAATTTCATACATAGTAGTTGCCGGAAGGACTATATCTGCATATGCTGCATCTGCCGTAAACTGACGATCAATACATACAAGAAAATCAAGGTTGTTCAATGTTTTGCGCCAAATAGCAGGTTGCGGCCAGGCAGTGGTAATTGATCCTCCAAGAATGATAAGAGAGCGGATAGGATATGGTCTCCCCTCCAAGACGGATTCTGGTAATGCAATTGCATGAGATTCACCACGATATGCACTGTAAACAGGAAAGCGCTCCCTGCCCAATGCTTTTCTTACATCTGGATTGGTGATGTTGCCTTCACGATTGATAGGAAAATGGTTATGACGCATCGTAAAACAACGTCCACCTGGTACATCAAGCTGTCCTGCAAGTGCCCAGAGGACCATCGTTGCGCGTATTGCCTGCACACCGCTGTCACTATATTCGAGTCCACTATACATGAGAGGTGAAACGCCATTTGCCTCTGCAATACGTCTGGCAAGAGAACTGATTGTCTTGGCTGGAACACCCGTAATGCCCTCTACTGCCTCCGGTCTGAAGTGTTGGACATATCTGGCAAAATCCTCAAAACCGAAGGTCCAATTTTTAACAAAATCCTCGTCGTATAGTTCTTCGTCTATAAGGACATTGCAGATGCCGAGAGCCAGGGCACCGTCAGTGCCGGAACGTATCGGAATCCACTCTGCATCGGTAAGTTTTGCAGTCATAGTTCTTCGTGGGTCGATTACGACAACCTGTGCACCCTGCTTTTGTGCATTTACAATCCTGTTGAGATCAAGAGGCGGACAATCGGTTGCAGGATTTGCTCCCCATACTATTATTAACTGAGCATTCTCAATATCAGAGAACATATTGATTAGCATTCCTCCCATAGTTATATGAGGAGCAATCATTGCAAAAGAGACGTAACAGAGGGCACCCACACCCAGGGTATTTGGTGAACCGAATGGAAACAAAACACTTGATGCCGATGATACTGCTACACCCTTTGGCTGGAATACATCACACATGGCGAGTTCAAAGCTTCCCCGCCCGGTATAGATAGCGGTAGCTTCTGGTCCGGACTCTTCCTTAATTTTATTGAGGTTTTCAACGATAATATCATAGGCATTATCCCAGGAAATTCTCTCAAACTCATATGTCCCCTTTGGACCCTTTCTCCTCATCGGATATCGAAGACGATCCTTGGAATATACAATTTCAGCAGAGTGTTCGCCGAGTTTGCAGATCATCCCTAAGTGAGAGCTTTCATCGGGACTTACTTTATCAATCATTCCTTTCTCATCATAGGTAACTGTAACCCAGCAGCCTGCCGGGCAGATACCGCAGATTGCATGCTTATCATTAATTTTGTTTTTAGATCCCATAAGAACTCTTTCTACAATTATTAATCAACGACCGGTGCGAACAGGTTCAGGCTGAAAAGCCGTTCAGAATCAAACCATTGTTGTTCAACGTAAAGGCCTGTCTGTTCTGCCAGCATATTAATTTCGTCAAGCGAATACTTAAACGAATTTTCCGTGTGGATGGTTTCATTTGCTGCAAATGAAACCTCTAAATCAAGTTCGCTGATAAAAACCTTCTGATCACTATTACTGACAAGATACATCTCAATCCGTCCAATTTCTTCATTGTATATAGCTTGATGATAAAAATTCTTGAGGTTAAAATTCCCTCCCAGCTCCCGGTTCACGTGTGTAAGGAGGTTTAAGTTAAACTCGGCAGTCACACCCTGTGTATCATTGTAGGCATTTTCTATAATAGTTCGGTCTTTTCGTAAATCGATGCCAATCAATAGCCGGTCACGGTGAAACATTTCCTTCTGTATACGTTGGAGAAAAGTCGTCACCTCTAATCTATCAAAATTACCTATACTTGACCCTAACCATATAATGAGTTTCTGTTGCTTTGTCTGCATATTTAATTGATGAAGTCCTTCATTATATCGAGCGGCAATAGCGGTTATTTCTAAATCGGGATATGATTTGAGTAAGGCATGTGAACTTTCTTCAAGCATTTGGCGAGAAACATCTATCGGGGTATAACATGCTAAGCCTTGATGCTGAAGAAAAGCCTCGATCAAAATTCTTGTTTTTGTAGAACTTCCACTCCCTAATTCTACAAGAGCAGTTTCTTTTGGAAATTGAAAAACTATGTCGTTTACGTTTGTCTTAAGAATGTTCGTTTCTGAGCGTGTTAGATAGTATTCCGGGAGTTCGCAGATTTTCTCAAACAACTGCGAACCAATGTGGTCATAAAAATAGACAAAAGGAATGTACTTAGGCTCCGATGTAAGGCCAGCTTTGACGTCTCCGGAGAACTTATTTATGAAAATTTCTTCGTCGGATGTTATAAGTGTGAACCGTTCTTCAATTGTTGAAGTTGACATTAGGTGTTTCTCCTTAAGAAAAACGTCTTAATAAACAGGATATTCTACAGTATACACACTTAAAAACCAAGAAATCTTAAAAATTTTAGGAAATAGGGTTCCGCCCCCATTCCTAGCCCCTGCGCTTTCTTGCACCGTGGCGGCGAAAGTCGCGGCTCCCGCGGCACGCTGCCGAAAGTAGGCTCTGTAACCAGAAGTAGGCCCCTTTAGGGGGAGCGAAAGCAAGATGCTGGGGCTATGGGGGCGAACAAGCTGTGGGGAGAGACTTGGTAATATCCGTATTTAACTTCAACCTCAAGCTCATGTTAAATTAGGGCACCGCATGTGTTCTACGTGCAGATTTTGGACGAGCTGTTGATAATTACCTCAAAATTTTCTGTAAATACAACCCCTACCAGAAATTAAATGGGAAACATAATCTCACATAAACTATATAGATATTTAAATATTTCTCTTAACATCTGTTGTCAAAAAATATATGCAACATTAAGCTGCAAAACGGGTTGCATAAGTCTTGCTGATGTTTATGATTAACAAACGGATGAATGGCAGGTTAATCTCTTGCTTTATAACTACAAAGATTAAGGTTCCCGGCTGTCAAATATACCTCGTATTCGGAATTGGCAACTATTTTGCGAATTACAATATACCGTATTACAATTAAGTTTTAAGAGTTCCTGTCTGCCCCCTGCCCGTCCGGCAGGCGGGGACAGGCAGGCAAGCAGCTGACAACTAAGTAATACCTGCCCGACCTGTCCGAATGGCAGGCGGGAAAGTATATATGGCATGAGTGGTTGAGTTGGGA
>JAZGBQ010000127.1:0-2955 GCA_036476435.1 Fidelibacterota bacterium | reverse complement strand
GGTGTTGGCATTTTTGTGTTGACCCATGATGGTAAAATACGCTCCGTGAGATCAAAATATCTCTGGAAATTTTCTCTCCGCGCAACCATAATATCACCCCCGAAAAACAACATTTCCAGGGCAACTTTATGCGGATTTCGTGCACGCATTTCCTGTTTTCGAGATGATTTAGGTGTAAGAAAATCATGAGCTCGCATCGGACCATTATGTTTGATTTGATCCAATACAGGCTTCATCAGGTGTCCGTAATTCTCATATCTGTCTTTTTCCCATTTCGAGTATGGATCATGAAATCTGATCATCTTATGGAGATAGAAACGATAGTCCTTAAGTGGTAAATAGGATAAGGCATGACCCCAGTATTCAAATACTTGTCTGTTCTGTGTTAATAATTGATCGAGGTGATCAGGATCATAATTCGGGTTTCTGGTCCAAATAATGTGATGGTGTGCACGTTGCGTCACTGATAATGTGTCAATTTGAACATAACCCAGTGATTGGATGATCTTAAGTGTATCATTCAGCCCGTCTGACTTCGGAATGGGTCCTTGAAGCGTTTGCTGGCGTAAAATAAATTCACGCACTTTATTGATAGGAATTGTTACTCTGTTCATTTATGATATGATCGAGTGCAAAATATTATGAAATAATTAACTATCTGATTATTTATTTATTCACCTGTTCAGCAATCCAAGGATTGAAGAAATATTAGTTAAGATCGTTTCCGCACTTGATGAGCTCGAAAATCATCAGTTACAATTTGTAATAACTTATTAACTAGCCGACCATATGCTTTATTTTCATCCTGAGCATTAAATATATATGATCCGCCTCCCATTATAGAAATTCCCGCGACAATTTCGGACGCCTGTGCTGAACCTGTCCATAAAGTAGCACCGGAATTGGTATCCAATAACCTCACCGTCAGTGCCGCATCTACTTCAGCTTTGATATCGATTATCGATGGAATGATAAGAAGACCGATCTTTGGTTTGATTTTCCCAACGTTCATATCTCCGACAAAGATAGATTCTATTCCGTAAAATTCTCCAACATCCTTGGCGATCTGAAAATCCCATTGATCACCGTTAATTTCTGCAAGAACCTGCTGGGTTGAACCAAGTTCAAGAATTTTGATTCCAGATTGTGCAAATTGTAAGGTTTCAATGAACTTTTGTGATGCAAAGTCAGATAAATTACCCTGAGCGTTGGATGAGAACTCCATCATCCCCAGAGTTCCATATTGGTTCAGATCAGTCCTCGGTTCAACCCAAACTTTGGGTGCGCAGTTTTGAAAAATCAAATTTGCCAATAAGAGAAAGATCATTAAATCGAATGATACGGAATTGAACCGTTTCATAAGTCCTCCTGATTAATATTTTCGATGTAGTTATAATAGATTTTATTCCTCAAGCAATTTCCCAAGACATTCTTTAAGCAATTTTACAACGGTTGCACCGGTTATCTGCTTCGTATCTCGACGAGGGTTGTATTCAACAATTTCGCATCCGACAACGGTTGTTCTCAATGATTGTATGATAGAAATTATATCGCGGGTTGTCAAGCCACCTGGTTCAGGATGAGAAACTCCAGGAGCAAAGACGGGATCCAGAACATCCAGATCGATAGAAATGTACACTGGTCCTTGAAATACAGGACATTCATCGATCTCCCAGTCACGAGCATGGATAATTTCTACGTTAAAGCGTTCCGCCTGTGATTTCTGATGGGAATTCATGGTTCGGATGCCTATCTGAACTAGGCGCTTGGCAAGATTTTCTTCCATGATCCGGGCAAAAGGACTGGCGTGACTATAACGGTTACCATCATATGAATCGTAAAGATCAGGGTGTGCATCCAGATGGAGAATGCTTAATCCATTATAACGTTTAGCATAGGCCTGTATGGACGGGTACGTTATTGAATGATCTCCACCGAGAATAAGTAATCTTAGCCCCTGGTTAAGATAAGTCGATATTGCAGTATGAATAGTTTCTGGAAATGAGAAATTACTATCTGGAATCAGATCACCAACATCCATCCAACGATTATCTTGTTCGAGATCAATTCCATTTTCAGTGCAGAGATTTGATACACCGTTGTGTAAAATCGAACGTATTTCTTCCGGCGCTTCTGCAGTCCCGCGCCTTAATGACGAGTTCCCGTCAAATCGAATTCCTAAAATGACTGCTTTTGTGGCATTACTGATCTTCATATGAAATCTGCATGCAGTTCCTCAATTGAAAATCTAGTGTATTTTAACTAATTATTTCGTCAGTACTTTGTTTGACACGATGAAACTGCTTGAAAGGTTTTGAATTATTGGAAATCGAAATAAATTGGTCAACCCCGTTTCTAAATTCGTATTTTCATTTTAGTAACTTTCAACTTGAAATTTCAATGCGTTAATGAACATGAGTGTTGAATACAAATCTCCGGTTTTATGTATTGTTGGACCCACAGCTGTGGGGAAAACAGCAATGGCAATCGAACTTGCAAGCCGGCTGAACGGTGAAATAATTGGTTTAGATTCAAGACAAATCTATAAGGGATTGGAAATTGGTACAGCTCAACCAACGGCGACTGAAATAAGCAAAATCCGTCACCATTTGATAGGAATCCGAGATCTAAAAAACCCTATTTCAGCGGGAGAATATGCTCGGCTTGTCTGGAAAGCTGTAAGTGAAATCACAGAACGTAAAAATCAACCAATTATTTGTGGAGGTGCGGGTTTGTATTTTCGAGCCGTACGAGAAGGAATTTTTAGAGACAGCGTGTCAGCTTTAGGTATACGGAAGCGGTTGAATAAAGAATATGAAGGTCTGGGAGGCGAATACCTTTTAAACAGGTTGCGGGACATTGACCCGGATTATGCGGAAATTGTCCATCCCAACAATCAAAAACGGCTTGTTCGGGCTTTGGAGATTTATGAGGCAACCGGTAGACCGCCAACCG
>JAZGBQ010000126.1:0-5963 GCA_036476435.1 Fidelibacterota bacterium | reverse complement strand
ATCGCTGGATCCGTTGGACCATCAGGGAAGCTGCTCAAACCCCATGGTAATATAGCATCGGAGACAATGCTGGGCAGCTTTCTGCAACAATCAGAGGCGTTGATCCGTGAAGGTGTAGATTTGATTCTAATTGAAACTATGATCGACCTCGAAGAAGCCCTGCTGGCCCTTCAATCTGTACGCAGTATCTCGGATACGATACCAATCGCAGTTTCGATGATGTATAACAATACCGCCTCAGGATTTTTTACAATCATGGGGAATTCACTTGAAGATTGTGTGCAAAAACTATCCAAAGCTGGATGCGATATCCTTGGATCAAATTGTGGGAATGACATTCAAAATATGATCGATATTGCTAAATCATTAAAAAAATTCTCACGACTGCCAATATTAATTCAGGCCAATGCCGGGAACCCTGAAATTATTGAATCAGCTGTAATTTATCCAGAATCACCGAAAAAATTTTACGAGATGGCTAAACAACTTATTCAAATCGGTGTGTCGGTGATTGGCGGGTGTTGCGGTACAGAATATGAGCATATCAAATCAATAAGAAATGCGGTCGATTCAATGCTACTAGAAGAATGATTTGCCGAGTTTTGATTCCGAGTTTAGAGCTTTAACAATTTAAAAATAATATGGATCATAACTGGTTCATTCATTATTTTGATAATAAACCATCTGGATCTTTTCCAAACAATGTTTTGTACATGATACGATAAATATCTGTGTTATCAAAATTTGCATTCAACATATTTGCGTTGAGACCATTTGCACGAGATATAAGCCCACCGGAAACGTCACTGTTGGTTGACCAGTTAATTTGAAATGGGAAAATGTTACCATTGTTGTCAGGCTTTGACCAAAACATTTCACTTGAATCTCCCCGAATTCCATCTGCTGGGGCACCGTTCCATTCTCTCCGCACAATTTTTGATAAGTTACCGTCGTCACGTTTCCCCAGTAATTCCATACCCCCGGCTTCACTATCCGAACCGGTGATAATCAATGTATTGTGATTTTGATTTAAAAAAGCTGATGCAACTCCAATTGCATCATCTGCGTGTTTAAGAGCAGTCAACGTACCTATTGCATTATTTTTGTTGGCTAGATTATCCGTTCCCTCTTCCTCAACAACCAGAAAAAACTGATTGTCCCCAAATGACAAAATCTCAATTGCTTTTTCTGTCATTTCGGCCAAGGTCGGAGAATTGGTTTGATACAGGGGTAGTCCGTCCCTTA
The DNA here is from genome assembly GCA_036476435.1 of Fidelibacterota bacterium. Lineage (GTDB taxonomy): Bacteria > Fidelibacterota > Marinisomatia > Marinisomatales > JAHJCW01 > JAZGBQ01. Next base: position 4,718 of record JAZGBQ010000126.1, on the reverse strand, counting down.
ATAATTCTTCCTCTGATCCATCATTAAATGTATGACCATCTGAAAACACACCAAGTACTTTTTCCTCACCAACTGGAACTGATAAGAGTTCATCTCTACTATAAATAATAGTATAGCCTCTATCTTTAATTTCGTTTATTAAATTCCTCCCGTCTGTTCTTTTCCCTTTTGCGCCATGTCTGCCATTAATGGTTTCTGGTATCAACCATTCTTCACCTCCCGATAAAATGACACTGGCACCTGAAAAAATGATTTTTTCAGCAATCGATTCTGATAATTCTCTGGCGGTTTCACTGACTAAGAAAACACCTGTTCCAGGTTCGACTATACTTCCAGAATTAACTACTCCCACTTTAATACCGAAGTCCATCGCCTCCTGCATTATGCTTTTATAATTTCCCGATAAAGCTTGGATCTGTTTGCCGTCCTCCATGCCATATGCTTTATAAGATGCTTTCACCCCATAGGCATGTATGCTCGCGCCAGCTTGGGAAGATGCCGTAAGAGAATTCTTAATATGACCACGATATAAACCAACATAGGGCAACCGATCCCAGTGGAGATAACCATCAGGCCCGTAATAATACACCCTTGTTGCTGTCCAATTGGATAATCCCATTCCGTCAGGATGTATAAAAATAACATTTCCCGTCTGAATTTCATTTTTAACACAACTCACTAAAAGTACTATCATGACACAGATTCGTGCTACATATCCAAAAATAAATGATACTTTCCTGATCATAATTACTGGTCCCATACTAATTAAATAAATTGATTAACTCGTTATAAACTTACATAACGAGAAGTATTTCTCTACTTAAAATCAACCTCAAATTATACAGGAATCCAGAACAACTTTGAAATTCGGGAATATCCAGTTCTTTCAAAAATCAATCCGAAATGAGCATTACGCAATTACTGTGAGATGATATAACGAAAATTATTACAAAACAGGTTAATACTCAGGTGATCTATCCTTCATCGATAATAGCTTTTAATTCGTCAGCAAGCGCGGCACTTGCAGAGTCATCTGTGACGATTTCGATCTGGGAAGGATACTTAATTCCAAGATTTAATTCTACCGCCCGTTGAATCTGTTCCAGGTCAAATATTGATCCTTTACGAACTTTCGTGGATCCGAGATATTCAAGCATTGCAGCACCAACAACATCTACAGCGATCCTATCAGTTCCGGCTAAAATGACATTGCCAGTTGCCACTGTACCCCTGCTCGGTCCGCCTTCAATAAAGGCTTTAACACCATCCAGTATGATAATATCCGGTTTGTATGCCAGGTTTATTTCTGCTATCATGCTGTTGATCCTCGAAGATGAATGCAACTCCTGCATGTGACTCCGCGGTAAGATTCCAACTCCAAGTTTCAACGACATTGTGATTACCCCAGTATGATGGGTTTTCAGGCAGCATGTCGCAACAATATATTCGGATTCACTAATGGTTCGAGGTACTCGAAATCCATTCCGCCAATGAAGCCCCTCTTTTTCAAATAAGATATATTCATCATTATCTAGATTTACTATACGAAAATTCTTTTCATCGGCCAATACATCGATCGCTTTTTGAGCGATGACCTCATCAAAGGCTTGGTAAGATCTTTCCGCTAATGTTATTCCAACCGCTCCCCGTGAATGAATCTCTGTCATTATCTGTTCAAGGGTCTCATTGTGGGTGGAGGCGGGAGACGGATCGGCGGTATTAAAATTCGGTTTCACTACTACGTTTTTTCCTGCCATTGAGGGAAAATCCAGTAAACCCAGTACTTTTCTTACTCCTTCAGCCCGATTATCAGTAACATGAAGAGCTATTTTTGTTGTTGGGTTTTCGATCGGCTTTTGATCGTCATCAAGATCATTATTTCCTGTTGATGAAGCTTTTTCAGGACAGCCAACAATCAATACTGTTAATAATACCGTACAAACAGCAAAAAGTACTTTGTTATTTATCAACTTAAATCGAGTCAAAATAACCTCCAATTCTGAATAAAATTTTCTACCATCCCAGGCGAATTAACAACATCTTTAATCAATTTCCAGAATTGTAACTTAAAGTTGTCCGATATGATTATTTACTCATACTGTTTGAAATTATATTGCTGGTTTGACAAGTATCCTCATGATTAATCAAACCTAACGGATCTTAATTGTTCATATTTTGTATTCCCAGTATACTTGTACTGTAATGCATTAAAAATAAATTGTTAGATTCCATACTCATGAATATTCATATTAAGAATGTATCTACCAGAAGCGAATTAAAAAAATTCGTTCACTTGCCTGCAATTATTCATAAAGACCATACTAAGTGGGTTCCACCAATTTACAGTGAGGATTTAAAATACTTCAGCGAATCAAAAAATAAATCATTTCAGAAATGCGATACGCTTTTGGCTCTGGCATATGAAGGAAATCGTGTCTTGGGCAGAATAATGGGCATTATTAATCACCGTTATAACGAATCTCACAATGAAAAAACTGCCCGGTTTTCATATTTGGAAAGCTACGAAAATGAACAGATTTCAATTGCATTGTTAGACCATGTCGAAAAATGGGCCAGAAATCTTGGGATGGATTTTATTGCTGGACCAATGGGCTTTTCAGATCAAGACCCGGAAGGATATTTAGTATTTGGTTTTGATGAAGAGCCAACTATCGCAAGCAATTTTAATTTTGAATACATCATTCGTCATCTTGGATCTGCTGGTTATAATAAGGATGTTGACTATGTCGTCTACCATGTTCCTGTGGAAGTTCCAAAATTCTACGAACGCGTACTCAAAAGGATCAATTCGTCAAAGACTGGGTACAAATTAGTAGAATTCCAAAAAAGAAAAGAGCTGGAAACCTTTATTAAACCCATATTGATTCTAATGAATGAAACTTTCGAGGGCCATCACGGATTTACAGCTATGGATGATGAAGAAATGGACTCCTTAGCAAAAAAGTATTTACCGATGTTAGATCCACGGTTCATTAAGGTTATTACTGTCAGGGATGATCCGGTGGCCTTTATAATTGGAATGCCTAATATGAATGTTGGACTTCGGAAAGCAAAAGGCCGTCTTTTCCCTATCGGACTCTTCCATATTCTCAGGGCGCGGAAAAAGACAAAACAGCTTGATTTACTGATCGCAGGTATAAATAAACAGTATCAAGGGAGAGGTCTTGATGTTCTGATGGGTAATGCAATTTTGAAGTCAGCAAAGGAATTGGGATATTCGTACATTGACAGTCATAATGAAGATGAGACTAATTTAAAAGTGAGGGCGGAAATGGAAAGAGCGAATGGTAAACTTTATAAAAAGTACAGGGTGTATAAGAAAAATTTGAATTCTTGATAAACTTGCTGTTCTTGTTCTGTATATCTAAGGGCTTGTACCGACAGTAACCGTTTGAAATAATTCAGTTATTCTTCTTTCAGTTTTTACTGTGTACAAACTAATCTTTAATGTTACGCTGATCCAACATAAACGCATATTCCAGTGCAACTTCTTTGTATTTCTCAAATCTTCCCGACGCACCACCATGTCCAGCTTCCATTTCGGTATTTAAGATCAATAAATTATCATTGGTTTTTAGATCACGAAGTTTTGCGACCCATTTTACTGGTTCCCAATATTGAACCTGTGAATCATGCAGTCCAGCCGTAACAAGCATGGCAGGATAATCCTGTGGAATTACATTATCATAGGGTGAGTATGACAGCATGTAATCATAGTATTCTTTGTAATATGGATTCCCCCACTCGTCATATTCACTTGTTGTGAGCGGGATTGTTGAATCCAGCATTGTCGTGACCACATCAACATAGGGGACCTCAGCGATAATTCCTTTGAATAGTTGCGGTGTCATGTTTGCAACCGCTCCCACAAGCAAGCCGCCGGCACTTCCACCCATACCAAACAGAAATTGCGGGTTTGTGAAATTTTCGTTGATTAAATATTCCGCACAATCTATAAAATCAAAAAAGGTATTTTTCTTTTTTAATAATTTACCGTCTTCATACCAGTATCTTCCTAATTCCTGCCCTCCGCGGATATGGGCAATTGCAAATATGAATCCACGATCCAAAAGGCTCAAGCGATCAGATCGGAAGTTCGGATCCTCACTATCTCCGTATGATCCGTAACCGTATAACAAACATGGACTTTTCCCATCAATCGGTAGTCCTTTTCTATAGACTAATGAAATTGGTATTTCAGTCCCGTCCCGGGCAACGGCAAATCGTCTTTCGGTTTGATAATTTTCTGGGAAAAAAGAACCCAATACTTCATCCTGTTTCAACAATTTCTTTTCTCTAGAATTCATATTATAGTCATAAACCGATTTTGGTGTTGTTAATGATGTATAAGAAAAACGCAAAAATTCCGAACCGAATTCATAATTCTCAATTGGAGCGGAAGAATAGGATTCCTCCCCAAAATCTAAATAGTATTCACTGCCATCTATTATATTCATAATCCTTATCTGAGTTAGCCCTTTAATCCGCTCTGATACAACCAGATAATTCTTAAATATTTCCAAATCTTCAACCAAGACATTTTCTCGATGAGGTATGATTTCTTTCCATGTACTTTTACCCGGGTTGTCTACATCGGCAGATACCAACCGGAAATTTTTCGCCTTTTCATTGGTAATGATGTAAAAATGATCACTGTGATGATATACCCAATACTCGTGATTTTTTGCTCGAGGATT
>JAZGBQ010000125.1:0-3249 GCA_036476435.1 Fidelibacterota bacterium | reverse complement strand
GTAAAATTTGGATCCAGTTCAACAGCCTTCTCAAGCATTTCTGCAGCTAACATGTTGCCTTCTGGGTCTGATTTTACTCTCCAGTAATACCTACCTTTTAAATAATAGTCATAAGCTGCCATGTTTTCAGTTGGTTCACTTTCAATCGAACTTATTTCTTTCGGAGTCAATGTAGCTTTTAAAGCTGTTGCAATATTTTCTGCCACATCGGTTTGAACAGCAAATATATCAGCATAATCTCTATCATATGTTTCAGCCCACAGATGACCATCTGTTTTTGCATTAATTAACTGAGATACAATCCGCACCTTCTCTCCAGCTCGACGCACACTCCCTTCTAAAATTGTTTCAACACCAAGTTCTTGAGCAATTTCCCCGATGCTCTTATCTGTATTTTTGTATCGCATAACACTGGTTCTTGAAACAACTTTCAAATCATGTATTTTTGCTACTTGTGATAGGATGTCATCATGCATTCCATCACAAAAGTATTCATCTTCTTTACTATCACCTATTGACATAAAGGGTAGAATAGCTAATGATTTGCCATTCATATAGGTTTTTTGTACTTCAATCTTCTCTTTTTTAGGCTCTTTCTCTACATGTTTTAGATCAACAATGAGTTCATCCAGATGCTGGTAGCGATCATTAGGATCCTTAGCCAAAGTCTTGTTCACTATCCGCTCAAGTTCTAAAGGAATCCCAGTTCTCAAGCTTGTGAGTGGTTTTGGATCTTCATTCATTATAGAATAGACTACCGCCTGCTCATAATCTCCCTGAAAAGGGGTAGCTCCCGTTAGCATTTCGTACAGCACTACTCCTAACGACCAAATGTCTGTACGATGATCAACCTCTTTACCCAAAGTCTGCTCAGGAGACATATAAGAAGCAGTCCCCAATGAAGTGCCATCTTTTGTGACTTGAGTTAATCCGGTCAGTTTTGCAATGCCAAAATCAACAATTTTGGTTACGCCATCAATCGTTACAATAATGTTGGCTGATTTAATATCACGATGGATGATCTTCTTTTTATGGGCTTTATCCAAACCCTGAGCGATCTGAATAGTAATTTCAAAGGCCTCATCAATCCCCAAGGGACCCTGTTTTATCTTTTCACCAACTGTCTTGCCTTCATAATATCCCATACAGATAAATAGTTGTCCTTCCTCAGTCTTATCAATCTCATGGATAGTATATATGTTGGGGTGATCTAATGCGGAAGCTGCTTTTGCTTCATGAATAAAGCGTGTTTGAATATCCTTATCACGGGTCATCTCTAAAGGCAGGAATTTGAGGGCAACGATACGATCTAAATTGGTGTCTTCAGCCTTATATACATCACCCATTCCACCCTCACCAAGCTTCTCAAGGATCTTATAATGGGATATGGTTGTACCAATCATAGTTTATTAATCAGACTTAAGTAAAGAACTCCATAATAATAAATTGATGTTTTGCCCGCTTAAAAGCCGTGCAAATGTAGCAGACAGAATGCTGATTATCAATAATTTATAGTCAAATGTGTGAGCTTAATGCAGATAGGTTAAGACCCTCGCCCCGGGGCGACATACCCCCCCCCCTTAAATTGTCCGACCGCTTGAACACTATTCATAAAGTTTATAGACGGACAAGCCACTTCGGTATCCCTAATGTATCCTGAAAATGAATTATTTTTCTATCTTAACGACTACAGACTTTTGCCATTTACTTTATGAATCAAGAGCTTAGAGACTTCCAAGCCCCCTTGTTCCGTGTTAGTGTCAATATAAAAGTCAATATCCAGCTTGTTTTTGTCCTGATCCTCAAAGTCCGCACAGACAAAAAAGCTGCCAGTATCTAACTGATTTACTGTATGGAGCCTTTCGAAATTCAAGAGTCTAACCATTTCATTTTTCTCATCATAGATCATAAATCGACCCTTAAGCATTTCATCCTTCTCGATATAATCACTGATCGCTGTTTCTATGTCACGTACCGTAATTTCTTCTTGCACTCGCTTACCAGGATGTTCTTGACCAAAAAGTAACATGGACAGAAATAATATTCCTGCTCCTCCAAGAATCACAGTTTTTATCATCGTTGATACCTCCTTTAAATGAGATTATTATGATTTCTTCTCTAACTCTATTAACTCGTCCCCGCTTACGCAATTTTTAAAAAGCTATGAATAAATATGAAATAATAACGGTTGGTGCATTTCTCATACATAAATACTAAAACTCATAAATTATCATGCTACGCATAATAAAATCGGAATTGTCAGCATGTAGATTTATAGAAGTTCCGATACGAAAATCCAGTTTTGCTGATGGTGAAAACCTAATTCCAGGAGTTAGATATATCTCGCTATTTTCTCCAAATCCCATGTCAAATTCCAACGTCCCACTAATGCTTCCCGGTAAATATGGATTAATTCCAAGTGCCACCTTATATTGAAATTGTTCATTATTTTCCATCATTTTTTGTGCAATTAGATTAGCCACTAAAGAGAATAACCGAAGGTCTTTTCCCATTATTAACTGTAATTCCAAATCATCAGGGGTTTCTTCAAACCCAAAACCATATTCAAGTAGCACGGCTATTGAGAATGGAGGCGAGAAATGGGTATGATCATTCTTCTCGTCAAAAATCCGGATAAGGCTTTCCAATGCAAAAGACTCTGTATGGAGTGCACCGTCTGCTATTAGATTATGAGTGTGTAATTCCAAACTCCATTTGTCACTTAATCCATATAGGAAACCAGGTTCTAAACTAAACCCATCATTTTCAGCAGCTAAATGGTTTTCGGATTCGTGGTGGTGAGAAGCACGACTGTCATAATCGAATGAGAGTAGTGCGAGAAAATCTCCTTTATGCGGTGTACTATATGATGTGGCCACAAAATAATCTTTCCCGTGATGAGCAAAAACAACACTGCATAGAAATATGATACTTAATGTTATGGCTTTGAGCGATTTAAGCATTTTTCACTCCCTGTCAATCCACTAATTATTAGTTACATCGGCTATAGGTCTAATTAGTAATTATATTGTGTTACCACCAAATAAGCTGATACACAAAATGGTTACCTGCTTTCTAATTTTCTAATCCTGAATAATTACTCAGAGATTAATGAGCAGATTATACCATTTTTTTACATGTTGTAAAAACAAAATTAATAGTGGTTTAGGAGAGCTTTTTATCCTGTATGAATGGACTAAATCCGTATGTTTATCCACTTTGATTGGACCACTTCTTAAGTTAGGGCAT